>JAESUE010000385.1 GCA_016763235.1 Pseudomonadales bacterium | reverse complement strand
TTTCATTCCCTCATGTAAGCCATTCAATTCTTCACGAAGAAAGTTCAAATCCCATGCTTGCAGTAGCAAGGTGTAATCCCTTGCATAAGGAAAACGTTGTTTAAGCGGTTCGTTTTTTCGGTGAATGATAAATGCGCCATGCATTGCATGGGTGGCATGTAACGGTGTGCCCCAATGGCAATGATACCAGCGTGTGCCTGAGGGCTTGGCTTGAAAGCGATACACGAAAGTTTGGCCTGGGTGGACAGGGTCTTGCGTTACCATCGGCACCCCGTCCATGGTGTAAGGTAGCACGATGCCATGCCAATGGATGGTATGCATTTCTTCTGTGTGATTAGTGAAATTAACTTTGATCCAATCGCCCTCCATTACATGGAATTCAGGGCCAGGTACTTGTCCATTAAAAGCAAACATATGTGCTTTCACACCCGGTAGAATTTCGTGCTCAGTAATACGAATATCAATGTCAAATACACGGTAATCGACCTCGTCATCGCTGGGTGAACCTGGTGGTTCGATCATAAGCCCAGGTGACATTTTATGGCCTTTCATAAACATCATAGAGTCATAGCCACCCATTGAGTGGCCCATCGCGGCATGATCCATTGTTCCATTTGCCATAGTTCCTTGAGCCATAGCACCGTGACCCATTGCCGCATGATTCACGGTTTCAGCAACTGCCGTACCGGCGGCGACTAACGCTCCACCGGTTATTGCTGCTGCAGACAAAAACTGTCTTCTTGATAAGTTGGCGGAATCATGTTCTTCCACGTTGGATAATTTCGTTTCGGGCGGGTGAGCCTTATTGTTCATAAACCTTCCTCGGCAACAGCAGGAAAACGCAATAGCGATTGCGTTCAAATTCGAATTAAATAGGTAACAGCTTGCGGAGAATTAAACGCGAGGAGGTTTAAAGAGTGCAGTAAGTCTAAGAGATGTTGTCGAAAAGGAGTTAGACAGATAGGTTTGATGTGACGTAGCCATATCAAAAAGTTCGGAATGAGATATAAGAAGGTTGAGACACATCACGCAGTGGGGGCAATCGTTACAACTGGAACTAGAACAGTCCGATTCCGAATCGCAATGACTGGAATCACTTTCATGATCATGTTTAGCCACTTCATGGTGGTGCTCAGTTTCGGATTGTAAGCCATCATGGTGCCCGCCGGCTGAAGGCGTAGCTGAAGCCTGGAATGGTGCTGCCAAAACGGTCAGCAAAAAAATGCTGGCGAGCAACATTGAACGAAAGCGGGTTACCATATATGACATCTTAGTTCCGATGCACAATTGGTCAAGTTTAGGTTTTACGAAACAAAAGATGGCGGGGTCTACCTTATTTTTTATTGCCTCTTATTCCATACTCCAACCTATTTAAGGTTAAATGAGTATTTTTAAAAACCTTTGTTTCAATGCTTGACTTGGAGTTAGCTCCAGGGAGTACAGTGCGTATATATAACCATTTATGCACGAGAGCAAAGATGATGACTAAGATGCGAGGCCCCACAGAGATTGCCCTAGGTTTGGGATTGTTCCTCGGGTTATCCGGGGGCGCCTACGGTCACGACCCGGTCTTTGGTCCCGGCCCTCATGTACTGTTTGAAGGTGGCACAGAGATACATACCGAATTCCATCGCTCTGAACGCGGCGACGATACTGAAAATGAGGCTGCCATCGCTCTTAAGTATGGGCTCACCGGTGACTGGGTGGTTGGATTGGAATTGCCTTATCAGTTCGTGAAGGAAAGCGGCGAGCGCAATGACGGGGTGGGCGATATCACTTTTTCAACTAAATACCGTTTCTGGCGGCACGACACACTGGGTGTGCAGGAATCTATGGCTGCCTTGCTTAAGGTTAAACCCGACTCCAGCAATTCCGGGGGAACACCGTCTCTGGGATCAGGATCAAGCGATACGGTTGCAGGGCTTACTTACGGTTATGAAAGCTTGAAATGGTATCGATGGGCGAGCCTACGTTACCGCTACAATGGGAAAACGGATGAAGGGCTCCATCGGGGGGATAAGCTCCTAGTTGACCTAGCGGGCGGTATCCGCCTAACGCCTCCGAACTACTGGAAGCCGGATACGGTATGGTTTCTGGAGCTCAACGGTGAAATTGACGAACGTGCTGAGCTAGATGGCCGCAAGTTGTCAAACAGCGGCGGACAGGAGTGGTTTTTCTCTCCAGGTGTGATGTGGACCGTACGTAATTTTGCGGTTAAAGCTGGTGTGCAACTGCCATTGATGAGTGACCTTAACGGCGATCAGGATGAATCAGATTATCGGGCTCGGCTGGAATTTGAATGGCACCTATGACGAACTCACAAAAATAGAGGGCATTGGAAATGAGAGCACTGTTTTTTACTTTACTACTGACCATGACTTGGTCGCCAGTCACACAAGCTGCAGAAACCCTGTATGAAATTCGGGTCGATGGATTAGCCTGCCCATACTGTGCTTACGGAATTGAGAAAAAATTCATGCAACGGGGTATTGTTAAAACGTTCGATATGGATTTCAAAAAAGGTCTGGTAAAAGTCACCTTGAAAGACGGCGAGGAAATGACCGAACCCCAGCTTAAACAGCTATTCGATGAGGCGGGTTTTAGCTATCGCAGTGTGAACAAAAAAGCGCTATGAGTACGCGCCGTTTCACCTGAAGACGACATGGCAATAACGGTGCTCAAGGGACGATGAATCCACCTTACTTTCAACTTCGTGTTCTAAGAGACCAAGATGAATATGGAAAATATTAAGACCAACTCTTCACTACTAGGTGGTTTCGGCCTGGCGCTACTCGGCACTACGTGCTGTGCCTTGCCCATCGCGCTGGTGGTACTGGGCATGGGGAGTGTGGTGACCTCAATGGTATCTGCGCTACCGTGGCTAACCTGGCTGTCGCAGTACAAGGTCATTACCTTTTCTGTCACGGCGGTAGTACTGACCTGCAGTTGGTGGCGTTTACAACGGGTAAATTCGATATCGCAGTGCTCGTTTGAAGACGGTAAACGTTTGAAACGGCAAAAACGACTGTTGGGGGGGAGTACAGTGATTTTCTTGATAGCCGCGTTTACGGCCTATGCTCTCCTTCCCTTCACCCTATGGCTCGAAACTTAAGATGAACTTTTTGAGGAGATTGAGATGATACCTATTCGCGCATTATTCCTTTTGGTGTTGATGGTTGCTTCTAGTGCTTGGGCGCAAGGGCCTGCCTACGATATCGGAGTGGACGGTTTGTCCTGCCCATTTTGTGCCTACGGCATTGAAAAACAATTGCATAAACTCGATGGAGTGGAAAAGGTAGAAACGGACATCGAAAAGGCGGTTGTCGTCGTCAGGGTAAAAGACGGCAGCACTCTCGATAGAAACCAGGCGATGAAGGCGGTGAAAAAAGCCGGATTTAGCTTGCGCTCTTTCGAACAAAGTGAAGAGAAGTAATCGCGATGAGATGTTTACAGTGGACCCCTGCGTTTGTCTTTCTGACTCTCACCATGGGCGTGTCAAGCGTCGTGGATGCCGTCCCGATCACGTTTAACACGGCCTTGCCAGTGGCTGAGGGCGAATTCATATTTCGCCAACAGTTACGCTGGCTACGATCCAGTGATGATCCTAGTGAGGCGGATCGGGATATGCGTGTCGTCGCGACGATTTCGGTGTTGGGCTACGGCGTGAATAGCAAGCTTGCAGTATTCGGCGTTCTGCCTTATGGCGATAAAACCCTTGAAATGAACCGTTCTGGAACGGAAATTGAGCGTGATAACCAAGGCCTGGCGGATGCGACAGTGTTTGCTCGTTATACTTTTTGGCAAGATAATATTCGAGGGAGAACTTTCCGGTTGGCTGGCATCGGCGGTTTCACCGCACCCACCGGCGATGATGATAAGAGTGATGGTTTCGGCCGCCTTCCAGCGCCTTTGCAGAATGGCACGGGCGCCTGGGACTGGTTCGGCGGAGCCGTTGTTACCTACCAGACCCTGGGCTACCAGCTCGATGGACAATTCAGTTATCGACACAATCGTGAAGCCAACAATTTCGACGCCGGTGACGAAGCACGTCTGGATCTATCTTGGCAATACCGGTTATGGCCAAGAAAACTCTCTGGCGGTGTGCCAGGCTTTTTCTACGGTGTGTTAGAGGCCAACTACCTTCACCAGGATAAAAATCAAAGGGGCGGACAGAGTGACGAGAACTCCGGCGGTGACACGGTCTGGCTGTCGCCTGGTCTGCAATACGTCACCAGGCGTTGGGTGTTGGAAGCGGTGGTGCAAAAGCCAATATATCAAAATCTAAATGGTAACGCGCTAAAGAACGACCAGATTGTTACGACCAGTTTTCGTATGAACTTTTAAACAAAGAGAAATCCGCATGAAACGATGGTTAATAAGAAGTGCTGTGACTCTGGGATTACTGCTTGTTGGGGTGATGCTTACGGTATGGATGCTGTGGATACCTTCTGCAGTAGAACCACCTTACCGTTTTATCCAGGCCTGGGGCGAGAGAGGCACCAACCCGGGTCAATTTAACGATCCTACCGGTATTGCCGTCACGGCAGACGAGGTTTTTGTCAGTGATTCCCGCAATGGCCGTATACAAGTATTCGACCATGAGGGACGTTTTAAGCGCCAGTTTGGCAGTCCGGGTGATAAACCTGGTCAATTGGGACGCCCTATGAATCTGAGTATCCACGAGAATATGCTCTATATCGCCGATTACTGGAACGACCGTATTCAGGTGTTTGGACTGGATGGGAAATACCATCACAGTATTGGTAGCAGCGGTGATGGACCTGGCCAGTTTAACTCACCGGGTGGCGTTGCATTGAACCGCAAAGGGGAGCTTTTTGTAGCGGACTTCTACAATCAACGCATCCAGCATCTTAACGCCGATGGGAGTTTTGTTGAACAATGGGGAACCACCGCCGAGATCGGCATTTGGGCCGAAGAGTTCAACTACCCGACCGATGTAGCGCTTGGTAACGACGAGCAGCTCTTGGTCGCAGACGGCTATAACGATCGCATCCAAGTGTTCGACTCGTCAGGTAAATTCCGTCGAAAATGGGGTGGCCCGCTGGCCATGAACATTTTTGGTCCCTTTCCGGGCTGGTTTGCCACTGTAACATCGGTGGCCGTTGGACCTGATGACAATGTTTTTGTTGCCGATTTTTACAATAACCGAGTGCAGAAATACGATTCACAGGGACGCTTTCTCACGGCCTTTGGCCGCCGTGGCAACGGTCCGGGACAGTTTGCCTACATCACTGCCGTGGCCGTCGCCCCAGATGGCACTTTATTTGCGACCGACCTGGGTAACAATCGGGTAGTGTCTTTCAGATCACCCAGGAAACCACAATGAACCAGGCAAACTCGACAATCAGAGGAGTGAAGGTATGACGATGAATCAACGAGTGCTCGTCGAGGTATTAACCGCTTCCGGCTGTGGGCGTTGTCTAAAAGCGAAATCGTTGGTCAAAGACGTTATCCATGAATTAAACGATGCCAATATCCAGTATCGTGAAATCAATGTGGTGGAAGAAATCGATTACGCGGTCAGCTTGGGTATTTTGAGCACCCCGGCAATTGCGCTAAATAACGAACTGGTGTTTGCTGCGTTGCCCTCCAAGGCCAAATTACAACAGGCTATTCGTGAACGTCTGGGGAACGGGTGATCTATGGATACGGTGACGTGGATGCAGATGGGCGGTATCGGCGGATTGGGTGCCGCGTTGTTTGCGGGGTTCCTGTTCAGCTTCACACCGGTAGCTTTCGCCTCCATTCCAGTGGTACTGGCTTATGTCACCCGCGCCCGTGAATTCAGGGAAGCCCTGAGTTACGGTAGTGCCTTTGCTGCCGGACTGATCTTTACACATGTGGTTCTGGGCGTCGGGGCGGCCTTGGGTGGTGCTTGGGCGGAACATCTGTTGACTCGCCAATGGGGTGTCGTATTGGGGCCGTTGTTGATACTGTTGGGGTTACTCTGGACGGGATGGATCAGGATTCCCTTACCTTGGTTGCCGCTACGCGGAAAACGCGCTGCCACCCTGTGGGGAGCGTTTATCCTTGGCATGCCGTTTACTGTGGGGATCTGTCCGGTGTGCTCGCCAGGCTTATGGGTTGGCCTAGGTGTTAGCGCTTCAATTGGCTCCTTGATCTATGGTGGGCTGCTGATGCTGGCATTCGCCATTGGACGGGTCATTCCTTTGGCCATAGGCGCAATCAGTATCAGCTGGTTAGAGAATTTGCAATCGGTGGAGCGTTGGCGTCACGCTTTTGAGATCATGGGTGGCTTAACCTTAATGGCAGTCGGTCTGTATTTACTTAATGAAGTGTATTCCTGGATGTAAATAATGAAACGAATTGGTGAAGTCGTTGCAGAGTTAGGTGTCAGTGCCGATACGCTGCGTTATTACGAAAAAATCAAACTGATGCCTAAAATACAACGTAATGGTGCGGGGATACGTTATTACAATGACAAGAACCTCTCTCAATTACGCTTTATTAAACGGGCGCAAAAGATGGGGTTTAGCCTGGGGGAAATAGCTCAACTACTTCGTTTTCGTGAGAATCCTCAACAGGCAAAACCCAACGTGCGGGAGCTGGCCCATCAGAAACTGTTGGAAATTGAAGAGCATCTCACCGAACTGAACGCCTTGCGCGATGAGCTGCGATTGCTGACCAATCTGTGTGGTGCCAGCCCAGATGGATGTCCAATCCTTGAATCCATAGATCATGACGAACAAGGCTCATAACCGAGGGAATTTAATAACATCACTTTGGGCGGGTCTTAATTGAATGACTAAAGGACAAAATAATGGTGAGAAACATTAGCGGATTACAGATAAAAACAAACGATCAAGGCCATTTTGATCCCGGCAGAACTATCCTCGCGCGGGTAGCTAGCCGAGCCACCAACATATCAACGTCGCCCTCAAGTTCACAATCATCAATGGTGGATTTTAGAAAATGAATCCGCTCATTTTTTATTTGTCGAATAATAATCGCAAACCATATCTTGTAGCGCTCGCGATATTGCTAATATTATCATCTGGATGCGTTCTACGAAAACCCGTATCGGTTAGTACATCAGATCGGGAACAACGCTGTTTGTCTTTTTTTGACACGCTGAACTCATCCATTAAGGCGCACACACATTTTGAAAACTCAGCTCAACGAATAGACGGATACTCTATATATCGATCTGATCGATTCCTTGCGAGTTTTGCCCAACAGTCTCTCTCTCTCGTCGAAAAAAACGCCTGGAAGGAAGCCTTACATCAAAACGCCCTCAACGCCTACCGGTTAGAAGTTAGTCGACTACCAATGAGTAGCCAGAAATCACTTGCAGCTTTCGTTAACGCAAAAACAATGGCCTCAGGCATTATTCAGTGCAGCAGTGACCTCGTTGACTATCATGCAAAAAAGGAAAAGACGCACCCGTTGAACTATGAGCGAATTCATATAAACGACAGCTACAGCGAAGTATCTCGTTTTTTTGGCCTGTATTTTATTACACAATATTTGGCACAACCTTACATCGATAACTACCAAGAAGATATGACTACGCTTTACTACCGAGGTCAAACTGACGATTCGCCGACACAGTTTTATCAACCTAAGCAGCGCATCACATTAAGTTCACAGCACATCAAGAAAACACTGTTCAACGCCTATAACAACAACGCACTAGGCATTCCTGTTCTCACAAAAATATCGTTAGCGCAGTTGTTTTCTCACTTTAGCCCGAATCTTTCACTGGAAAACAACAATACAAGTGATCAAATCGGCTCCCCTAAATGGGGACAAGACGGGCGTCTCTGGGTTGACACCCGAGAACCCCGAACCTACACATTTACCTCTTACACGCGTTACAAGGGCGACGTGTTACTGCAATTGAATTATGGGTTTTGGTTTCCAGAAAGGCCTGCACAGACCGGTTTTGACATTTACGCAGGCGATCTGGATGGCATTATTTGGCGCGTAACGTTAGATACACAGGGTCAACCATTGGTATATGACAGCATCCACCAGTGTGGCTGTTACCACAAAGTGTATTTGCTTGCTGAGACTTCAATCAACACCAGCATCTCGTCAATTGAGCCACCACTATATTTTGACATAGATATTGACACTTCTCTTCCCCTCACGCTGAACACCAATAGCTCATCACATTATATTGTCGGCGTATCGCAAACCGATCACTCCAACAAAGACAGCATTCGCTACGACCTCACCTCCTATGACGCACTTAGTCAATTAATAGCAATGGGGCGTAAAAAAAGCCTATTCGGTGACGATGGAATTATTGAACAGTCGGCTCGAAAAGAGCGTTGGTTTCTATGGCCATTGGGAGTTGTGAATGCTGGAGCCATGAGACAAAAAGGAAACCATGCCGTCGCATTCATTGGTCGCCGTCACTTTGACGATGCGTTTCTTTGGGAAAAATTAAATGTTAGGAGAAATAGCCCATAACACTGAATGTAAATATGGACTATCAAATAGGTTGATCTTGATGAGGATCCTTAGTTGGCAGCATGCCACGACAAAGAATGGCATCGTAGACTTGTTATTCAAGTGATTTCCAGTACTCGAGTGTAGTTTTTGACTGAGTCACAATTCCCAAAGTATCGATGGAAACCGTAACTTTATGATTTTGACTATTAGGTTATAACGCAATGATCTGAGCAATCAATATACATTGAATTTGGCTTATTTATACTTAGAAGGATGACTGTGTGTGACAGATTGCCCGCCATGAATAGACGTGTAGGGCTGTAAAATCAAAGGCGCAGTTTTCTATAAAGGTTCTTCGTAGGTAAACATAGGAATCTTAAAAGTTATCGAAATCTAAATAGGGATATGATGTTGATTAATCCTGTCATACAAACATATACGGCTATTGATCCTTTGGTGGCAAAGCCTTCCCCAGGGAAAGGTTCCCTTTTGCATTCCGATACACCACTAGCCCTTGAAATCAATAATGCTGAGGTTGAGCAAGGCAACACGTTTCATTTGCGGGGTTCGTTAAATTCACACCTAACGGATAAACCTCCAGATGAAAATCTATCGAATCAGCAACCTTTCGGTGAGCAATCAACGCTTAATAAAAAAAATGATCAAGAAAAGGCGATTGAGCAAGAAAAAGAGGATGCTCTCATTATTCAGCAATTGAAGGCGCGATATCAAGAAGAACGAATTCAGGAGGCCATCGAGGGTGGAACATACCCGGAGTTTCCTAATTTACAAAATACGCGAGCTCCAAATGGATCCATTTCCGCAACGGATGATGAAACATCTATTGGCCCAAGCAGGGTAACCGATGCGCTGAAGGTATCTATTGAGAAGTCTCGTGTTCTGCAAACAGCGTCATTCATTCCCGCGTCATCAGCAATACAGGATAGGGCCACATTGTCTCAAGTGGGGTTACTTGAGGCTGAGGCACTTGCTGGGCCTAGAGAAGCGTTGGAGAGGGGGCAAGAAAAGGAGGCAAAAGCGGTTGAAAAAGGCAAAACTGAAACGTTAACCTTCTCTGATAAGAAGGAATCAATAGGTAGTGAAGACGATGCCAATACAACAGCCTCTAAGGCTAACGATACTCAGGGTAATAGAGAGGACGAATCCACGGATGAGGATACCGTAGATGATTCAATCAGTGGAGAAAGAGTCACCGCTAAGGATAGATTGGAGGAAATATTGTTAGCATCTAAGCCTATCGTCATAGAATTGAATGAACTGGGGTTGATTGATACAGAGTACCCGTTTGGAAAAAGCGATTTTATTCGAATGCTTGTGTAGTCTTTCTGGTACTTTTCGAGTTTAACCTCCATTAAACTGAACTCCAAAAAACCGTTAGGGACGTGTAACAACGACATTCTTTGTACTGCACATATTATTAATATCTATCAACACATCACAGATTCTGTTACTCAACTTCATATCCTATCTGGCGAGATGTCTAAACGACATGTTGGGACAGTAAGTGTTGGCTTGGATGGTGTAGTCATCTAGGGTCGGTAGCCCCACGATGTCGACTAGTCGATGACGATTCGTGTGGGCACTTTAATCGGGCGAATGTAATGATGGTGGACGCGACGTGTATTAATGGCTTTTAAGACTTGAACGAATCACTTTCAGATGGGTAAAGCGGGAACACTTTGAGTATTTTACAGTCTTAACTGTTAGTAAAGTGTGTGAATGTGTTGTTGTAGGTGTCTCGTTCATTCACCCTGTTTTGGACACACTCATTGGTTAGTTAAAGAGGTGAAATGCCGTGAGTAAAACATCTCAAGAAACGTTATCGGTATTAATGGATGGTGAAAATAGTGCGTTGGAACTACAGTGGATTCTGAAGTCCCTGGGAAAAGATGACTCACTGAGCAAAAAGTGGAACCGTTACCATGTTGTGCGCTCAGTTCTGAAAAACGAAACGCACAACAAGGATCTGCATTTATTTAGGCATTTAGACATAGCGGCGAATGTTACAGCAGCCATTGAGTCCAACCCTAGCGTTAAAATTGATGGCGGCGCCGGTGACCTTGAGGCCATGGCGGCAAAAAAACGCTGGTTTAAGGTGGTATTTGAGCCACTGGCAAATGTTGTGGTTGCAGCGTCGGTGTCAGCGATGGTTGTTTTTGGATGGCAAGCGGCTCAACAGTCCGAGAATAATCTAGGTGGTGCAGAACATTCCGTAGTAGCAAATATTTCGTCCGTACAACCTGGCTACCCCCTACTAAATTACAATGGCTATCCTGCGAGTGACGGTGATTTTTCCTCTATTGTTTTTAGCGGAGGGGTTCCTGTATCTCAAACCCGAGATGTTATTCCCCAGTGGTGGCAGCAGGAGGTCACTCACTATGGAGTATATAATGAGGGAAGACTAATACCTTATATCATGTCTCATTCCTTGAATATGGCATTGAATACGGCCACTGGTGAGATGGCTTTTGCGCGTATAGGGACGTTAAAACACTAGGGCGCAGGATAAACCCAGAATTCACCAGTAGGGTCGAAATTGGGAGGGCTGGCGAATACCTTCGAAAGGTTCGACCACTTCAATTTGACACTGAAACAAACCTGTTTAGCAGAAGGTCTATTGCTACTGT
>JAESUE010000384.1 GCA_016763235.1 Pseudomonadales bacterium | reverse complement strand
TTCTAAAGACGTAGCAAAAAATATTCTATTGTTGCTAAAAGATAATCCTTTACGAGAGCGAATTGGAGCATTGGGAAGAAAAACGATCGTGGACAGAAATGATCACAAAAATGAAATGAAAAAAATGGAATCTCAATATTATAGAATTTTAGATGAAGTGGAAGATCTGGGGCGATTAGTAAGCTGATACCTACCAAATAGTAACGATTCGGAGGAGAGTGTTAAATTGGCAAACAATCAAAAGGTCAGTGCTTCGAGGCGGCCTAATGTACTATTTGCTGCTACGACAATCTTTGTCTTGTGCCTGTTTATCAGTAGTGTAGCGGCCCCCCATAGTTGGATTATGCCAGGTGATTTTTCGTTGCGGCATGATGTCGAAATATTGGTATCGTCAGGTGATTTAAAACTTACTATTTCTGCATGGCCGCAAAACGGTCGCAATCTATTGCTTAGTCTTAATGAAATTGAGCCGAGTACACTATCGATAGAGGAATTTTCGAGTTACATACGGCTTATGAAATATTTTTCGAGCAATAATTCGGGGGCATATACTCAGATTAGCGCAATTGCTTCTACCGATAGATTTTTATTTAGGAATTTTGGTTCTGTTATTCGAAATAATTCCTCATTTAGCGTTAGTACTACATATGAATCGGATAGCTTAGATATTAGATTGCGAGGCAATCTATTGGACGACGAGGTACTAGACGACCACGGAAGTTTAGAAGGAAGTTACGCTGGAATTCAAATTAAGAATTGGTGGATTGGAGTCGGGTATATCGATCAGTGGTGGGGAGGTGGGTGGGAGAATTCCCTTATAGTTTCTACTAACGCTTCCTCAATGCCGGGTATTACACTCATCGGGCAAGCAAGTGAGGCACCTAGCAATCTATTGGTGTCCTGGATCGGCCCCTGGTATCTATCAACGTCGCTATCTCAAATGGAGGAAGAGCGTTTTGTGCCTAAAGCGCTTTTTTGGAAGATGAGAGTCGGATTTAGACCTTTCGAAAGTGTTGAGTTAGGGCTGTCACGAGCAGCGCAATTCGCTGGAGAGGGACGTAAAAAAAGCGTTGGTATATTGCTGGATATGTTGGCTGGTATAGATAATGGACGTAACTCCGAGGGTGAAGAGCCTGGCAATCAGTTGGCGGGGTATGATATTCGATACTCTCGAGAAATCATGAATAAAAACATCGATTTTTATTTTCAGACGATAGGAGAAGATGAAGGAGGGGGTTTGCCGAGCAGAAAAATGGGATTAATAGGTGGGTCCTTCCCGGTTTCGCCATCGGGCCAAGCTCGTTATCAGTCGATACGTGTCTATTTTGAAGGGGTCGATAGTGCACTTGATTTTTATCAGAAAAGTAGACTCTGGGATACAGCGTATGGAAATGGAATTTATCAGACAGGTTATCGATATTTAGAGCGGCCGATAGGGACTAGTTTTGATCGCGACACGTTAGCATTTTCGTTTGGTATAGTAGGAATAAGGCCTCTCGCTACAACCAATTTGGTGATTAGCTGGGTCGCCATTAATCGTGGGAATAACCCGGAAGTACTGCCTGATGCAAACCGAAACTCTAGCGCCAAACAAAAATTTGTGGAAGTGAAATATCAAGATGAATTAATTAGCCTCAAAAGGAAAAATTTAACTTATTATTATGGAGGTTATGTTCGAAATGAAGACCTTCGTAGCGAAATTGCATTGGTTGGAAAATATGCAGTCTACATGGGAGTGTCGTTAGTCCTAAATTAAATATACTGGCCATTTGTCGCCAAAAATTTGACAGATCCCCGAGGATTTCCTATATAAAGTACTAGCCAAAAATAAAATAGAAAATATTAATTTTGGTTGGGAATATCGTTAGGGAACGATCGCCGTAGTGTCTACACCTGTCTCTAAATTCTAGTCGTTGTGCAAACAAATACATAAACACACTCATCAATAGCCTGAGCGCTGTAAATTATATTTACTACTCGTTCTTGCTGAAAAAATGCACGCTGAAATTTGGCCTAATGAAATATCGATAAAAGAGGAATGTCTTAATATTATGAATTTTCGCTCTTTAGTCATACACGTCTCAAAATATCTATTAATGTTGAGTATCGTATTAGGGGGAGGATTAGCAGCGGCACGTTCGGTTGACATTCAGCAACTCAGGAACATGAGTTCTATGGAGCAAAAAGCTCTGGCGGATGAATTCGGAATAGACTTAAACGAGATAGATAGATTTAAGTCAGGGGTGTCAGAATCACTGCATAGACCGGATCAAATTGGCCCAAGAGAGGCCAAGACTAATAAAGATAGTCATCGGAAAAAGGCGGTCGATATTGTTGCAAGCCCCTCGCTGGAAAACGGATCGGGAGTAGATGTATTCCAACTAAAACAGTTCGGATACGAGCTGTTTGCGGGAAATCCATTCACGTTTGAACCTGACGTTGTTGTGTCTGTTCCTAATGACTAT
This sequence comes from Pseudomonadales bacterium, assembly GCA_016763235.1. Taxonomy (GTDB): domain Bacteria; phylum Pseudomonadota; class Gammaproteobacteria; order Pseudomonadales; family UBA3067; genus UBA3067. The sequence goes on along the minus strand of JAESUE010000384.1, from coordinate 7,566 downwards.
ATTTTTGGGCCGGGTGATTCAATTTTTGTGCAAATATACGGAAAAGAGTCATGGAGCAAGGAACTATTTGTTAATCGCGACGGTAAGCTACAGTTTCCAGGAATCGGTCCTGTGGCTATTGCTGGATTATCATTTCTGGGGGCAAAAAAATATATTGGAAAAATTGTTTCCGAGCGTATTATTGGAGCCAATATTAGCATAACGATGGGTACGTTAAAGTCGATTCAAATATTTGTATTGGGGGAAGTTTATCGGTCTGGAACTTATACTGTCAGTGCGCTGTCGACGATGACCAATGGGCTGTATGTAAGCGGTGGGGTTAAAGGTATTGGATCACTTCGAAATATCCAGCTTAAACGGCAAGGTAAAGTGATTGCTGATTTAGATTTATATGACCTACTTTTACACGGTGATACGAGTGGTGATCAGCGCCTGATGTCAGGGGATGTAATATTTATCCCTCCCGTTGGAAATACGGTGGGTATATCTGGCGAGGTACGAAGGCCCGCGGTCTATGAAATAAAAAATGAAAAGACGGTAGCGGATATTATCTCTCTTTCCGGCGGTCTTCTTCCGACAGCTTATTTAGGTGCATACCATATAGATCGAATCAATAAAAATGGAGAAAGGACCATCGTTGATATGAATTTGAATACTTCGCGAGGACAATCGCTAAATATTTTTAATGGCGACATTATTGAAATAGCCCCAGTGCTGGATTTAATTGAAGGCGTTGTGGTGATCAAGGGCCACGTGCATAGGCCTGGTGGGATCGCTTGGAAGCCCGGTTTAAGGGTTAGCAATATAATTCCATCTGTACGGCACCTGTTACCCTCTCCTGATTTACATTACGCACTAATAAAAAGAGAACTAAAGTTTGGTCGCAATATCGATATGATTGCCTTCGATATTGGTAATGCAATCAAAAATCCTGGTTCGGAAATGGATCCTGAACTTATGCCTCGTGATCAGGTATACATATTTGGACTAAATAACGCCCAAAGAAATGAAATATTAAATCCGATTATTCGGCAGCTAGAAATTCAAGCTTTATCGACTGACCCCATGAGACTGGTGACCGTATCTGGAAACGTAAAGTTTCCAGGGTTATATCCTTTAACGAGATTTATGGACGTTGCTGGTCTGATTAGCGCTGCAGGTGGTTTTACCGAGAAGGCCTATGATGTTGAGGCAGAAATTACCCGTAGCTCGGTAGATAAAAAATCGTTTCAGAAAATTGAACGTGTTTTATTAGATCTAAAAGGAAACGGTTTACAGGTTCCTTTGATGTCAAAAGATCAGCTGTATATTAAACAAATCCCAAATTGGAATGAACGTGCAGAAGTCAATGTAGGGGGGGAGGTAAATTATCCGGGGGTATATCCTATTTTTAATAAAGATACCATCTCCGATTTAATTTCTCGAGCGGGAGGGTTGACAGAATTTGCGGATCCTAATGCTGCGATATTCTTAAGAGAAAATCTAAGAATTAAAATGCAGCAAAATATAGAGAAATTAAAGGGGCGCTTAGAAAAGGATTTGATGAGTATAAAGTCGGACGCTTATACGATGGACGTGAGTGATAATAACGAAGTGCTAGGTGAGAAGCTATTGTCTCAGCTGTCTAGTAGTAATGCAAATGGTCGTTTAGTGATTGATCTTCCGAGTATACTTAAGGGTGATAAAGGGATAGATTTAAAATTGAAAGATAAAGATTTTCTGATGATTCCTTCTAAATCTTCTGAAGTGACGGTTTTGGGGGAGGTGCAATTTCAGACATCCCATACTTTTAAGGGCGGCGAGGACGTCTTTGATTATATAGAAAAAAGCGGAGGACTTACTTCAAAAGCGGATAAAAAAAGAATTTACGTTATCAATGTAAATGGAAACGTAATACCGATAAAAAGAACTTGGTTTGTTAAAAGGGGAACAACGATCGCTCATGGTGATACGATTGTGATTCCTTACAACATCAATAGGACGACAGCGTTAACCTATTGGAATAATGTGAGTAAAGTATTGTTTAATTTGTCCACTACATTGGCTGCGCTCAATAGTGTAGGCGTATTTAAGTAGAAGAGCTATAAGTAAAAGATAGCTGCATGAGGAATGGCTCTCCTATAACAAGGAATATAATCTAATGGAAGAAGTTAAGCATATAGAGACGCTGGATGAATCGGAGCAAATGGACCTATTTGAGTATTGGGTTATTATTAAGCGTAACGTATTGTTGGTTTCGGTTGTCTTTACTTTAGTGGTTGGAGTATTTGTTACTTATGCACTTTTGAGTAAGCCTGTCTATCAAGCGGATGTATTGTTGTCTCCTTCGGTAGACAATAAAAAAAATAATGGATTTAACTCGATTATAAATAAATTTGGTGCGTTAGGCTCAATTGCTGGATTGAGCGCGGTGAGAAGCGGTGATCTAGAGACTAATTTGGCTACGTTAAGATCTCGTGTATTCACTCGAATATTTATTAAAAAACATAATATGAAGCAAAAACTATTTTCTGAATTATGGGATTTTGAGGCTGGTAAATGGAAAAGTGATGACCCTAAATTACAGCCTGATGAGTGGACTACTTACCGGCTTTTTTGGTCTATTGTTCATATTGATAATAATACTGATACTGGATTGTTAGTTTTGAGCGTGGTTTGGGAAGACCCTCAGCTTGCTTCTGATTGGGCAAATCTTATCGTTCACGAAATAAATAATTACCTGAGAAAAGAAACCATAGATGAGGGAGAGAGAAGTATAGAATATTTAAAAAGAGAAATATCTAAAACCCACGAAGTTGAACTACGAGAAGTGATGTATAGCTTAATTGCGAGCGAGTTGCAAAAAGTAAAATTGGCCCATGTGCGGCAGCAGTTTGCATTTCGTGTTGTGGATCCATCCATTAAGCCAAAATATAGAATCAAGCCGAAGCGTAAGTTAATTGTAATGGTGGGAGGGGTGCTTGGTGGATTGCTTGGTTTGGTGATGGCAATTATAAAGGAATTTGTTCAAAACAATAAACATTTTAAATTCGAAAGAAAAGAATCCTCTACTTACGCATGAAAATATTTGAAATAGAAAATAAGGGTATCATTAAGATAGATAAATGTATAAATAAAAAATGTCGCTTCTCTTTTGATGGAAATTCAAGTCCTGCTCTACTAGGGGACGACCAAATGGAAGGGCGTTTATTTAGTAAATATTACCTTGTATGAAAAGGAGTTCAGATTGATATCAGGAAGGCCTCTAATATCTGGAGTCAGCCAGCTTGCTCTAGATGCTGTTGTTTATTGCATTATTAGTTTTCTTCTCGTGGGATGTAATTTTAAAAATAAATCCGAATCGGGATTCAAGTTGGAGCAAAGTGCGGTAATAATGCAAGATATTACTCGTGCCTCCTTTGCCTATCCCACTGTTGAAAAGGACATCAATATTAGCTTCTCAACTTTGGAATCTCATTATGGTGATCGGGACATGCACGGATTTTTTATGGTATCGCGCGGTAATTCAGAGGGTCAAAATTCACAAAAAATACATCGCGAGTGGATCAGTGGGTCGAGGGAGGCGCGCTCTTATGCGTGGAATACGCAGCGTCGTCAGTTTTTGCTTGGAGGTTCATTGAGACCGCAAATTATTGCATTTGACCCAGCGAAAAATACCTACCGAAAGGTATTCCCTCCAGATAACGTTGAATGGGGTATTCGGGAATCGCGTCTTTTACGGTGGATTAAAGGGTATGGGCTAAAGGGCTGGCTTCACCAAATTGCTACGCATGAGGATTATGTCTATATGATTTTAAGTACTCCAGGATGGGAGCTGGGAGAGTATGATGGTTTGTTAAAAGTTAATATTGGTACATCGGAATTAGAAGTGCTTCCCTTTTTAGAGACAAGTGATACGGTTTCTGGATATGCAGGAGTTCAAAGCGTCGATCCCAGTGGACGGGTGTGGTATTACAGGGCTTACCCATTTAATCAATATTGGTTTGACGAGATTAAAGGGCATCGAAAAAGAGAAATTGAAGGGTACAAAGATTGGCGTGTTAGTAGTTGGGACGAACAGAATGAGATTTATTACGTAGTTTTAATGAATAAATTCTTTGACATAAAAAAAATTCCGGTTGATATAAATAGTCTAGAAGAAATAGACATGGCTCTGGTAGCAGATGATCGTAGCCAGGTGCAAGACATGTTATTTGATCGATTGATTAAAGTTGATTTCTTTCACTCTCAGCATTTTTCACTTAATTCATTATACTATTTCCCTGAAAAAAAAATATTTTTTGAGAGATTAAGCGATGGTGATTTCGTTGAGCTAGGAAGGGTGGACTTAGGTGCACTAAAAATGTCTTCTGTCATCGAGTTTCCCTTAGAAGCGCCTTTAATGTGGAATCATCCTCAACTTGGAGACATCGAGGTGCTTGGGGTGACAAATCGTAAAGAGTTAATTATTTGGTTGAGAGGGAGGAAAGACTATCTGTTGGTGGATTTGAATCATAATACTGAACGCCAGGTTCGAATTTCAGCGATTAATAACTCCCCTGCGGAAATTAGTTCGCTTGTTAAAGGAGCCGATGGTGCTATCTATGGCGGGGGATTACTCACGATGTCTCATTTGTCTAAGTTTGATCCACATACCAACTCCATTTTGTTATTGAAAGAAGCGGTACCCAATCTCGAAGGGCAAATCAACCTACTAATCTCAGGAAACGACGACTTAATCTATGGTGCTGCGTATCCTGATAGCATACTTTTTAAATATGATCCTTCTTTGCCCTGGCGCCCTGGTTCGGGTGTAGAGAGCAACCCCATCAACCTAGGAGCGATGGGTAGTCGGCGGCAAATGAGGGTGCGCAAGGGAGTTCAGGCGTTGGATGGAGGGGTGTGGTTTCAAAGTGAATCAGACTACGAAGCCCCCAAAGCTTATGCGTTAGCAAAGGCAGATTTCGTCGATAATACACTCCATGTAAAAAACAATATTGACCACGATTTTCCAATCATTAAGGATCTTGCCGTGTGGGACCAAAAGCATTTGATTATGTTTGGTATAGATAATAGTGGACATTCAAAGCTATTCTTATTGGATCAAGACCGATTTGAAATAGTAGCCCAAAATAATATTCAGGCGGAGACAGCTAATTTATTTACGCTCATGGATGAAGATAATGGCATTCGGGGTGTGTTTGTAACCGAGGGGGATGTTTTGTATAAAGTAACCCCCACTTTGGAGCGTGTTTTCGTGACGAGAGCAGAAAGTAAAATTACCAAAGTGATAGGAAAAGACGATAAAAGTTTTATTTTAGTTTGTAGAAATGGATTTGAAAAAGTGATTTATGTGAATGGATTAGTAAGCATGGAGCATTGGGATAATGTCGGTGATAAGCCTGAAAGAAAATTATTTAAGGATGAATTTATTCAGCCAGTGGTTTTCGTCAATAGAAAAATATATTTAGCGGACACCGAGAAGCTCTGGTCGTATACCCCAGTTCATTAAATCATTTAGTTAGGGGGATGTAAATTGAGCGCTCACGAGCTAATCAAGAGTACCAAATTTGCCCAGTATGGAATCTGGATCGCGCTTCTTTCAGTATTCATTGGGTCCGTTCATGCTACGAAATATCCGTGGGGTACTACTTTATTGCCCTGGCAATTCCCGGGTATAGCCGTAGCATTATTTTTTATTAGTGGCGTCGTGTTATTTTTCTCGATTGTTTCTTATCCGGATAGTTTTTGGACGGTATTAGTTTCGGTATCTATATTTACTTCTGGGGTCTATGCATTAGGATTCGCTATACTTGATGATTATTTGGTCACCTGCATTACCGCTGCTGGCGTTCTAAATTGTACTAAAGGTGTGTACAAGATGCGCAAAAAAAATGAACAAAAATTATGGACCATATTGTTCTATATCTTTATAGCGCATTTGCTAATGATGGGGATTGTCGGAGTCATTGCTTACGGCAATGTAAAGGCAATACGCCTTGTAATTGTATTTATGGATATTTTGATTCTTACATTTCTTGTTACCAACTATGAGTTTAAGAAACCCGATCCAAAGACCCTAACAGTAATGATTGCATGGGTGAGTGTTGTTTATTTTACTCTGGTAATAATACATTGGCTATTTATTGTCGGTGTTTTGGGCTTTCAAGGTGACCTTAGATTTATTAGCAAAATTGGCTATTTAGAAGGTTTAGGGAATGCTGGTGCGGGGTATAAAACTGTGGCTGGGGTTTTGGCTGTTCCAGCTGCCTTTATGTTGCTGATGGACGAAGAGAAGAAAAATAAATTACTGGGATCGATTGTCTTATTTCTGGTTTTCATGGTAGCTATTTTAAGCGACAGCCGTGCTGGAGTGCTGCCCTTAATTATTTGCTCGGTATTGATGCCTTTTTCTATAGGATTGAGAAAAACAATCAAAATGTATGTCGGTGCTTTACTAACGATAGTATTAATTACCTCGGTGGTCCTAAATCGGCCTCAATGGGTATTTGATATGAGTGAATCTATTCTTGGTGCTGCAATTATCTCAGGCGGATCTCATACCTACCAATATCATAACAATACGGTAACGAGTGCGAAAGGAGATTCCGGACGATATATGTACGTCGAAGCAGCAGTTACAGCATTAGTCGAAAACCCTCATTTTGCATTAACTGGCGTGGGTAACTATGGATATTTTCCGGTATCCGGCGAGTATTTCAACAGGATTGCGAGTGAGCGCGGTTCAAATACCAATGTAATTAACATGGGCTCATCCTTTGGCGGAATTTCTGAGCCTCCACGGCCTCCTGCGATGGGGGCAATGATTGCCGAATATGGTTTAGTTGGGTTCGGATTGTTCGTGATTATGCATTTTGCCGTAGTGAATGTCGTATTGGTTAGAAAAGAAAAGACTGGCCTCTATAAATTAAATCGCGGTAAAAATATATATGTACTAGCGCCAGTAGTGGCAACAATAGTGTGGGGGTATTTTGCGGGATTGCAGGATATTTGCATGATTTTTTTGATGCTAATGCCCTATGGAATATTGCATGAATGGTCGAGATTAGATGAGCGCTACGAAATGCATAATGATTATTTTTAGCCCATAAAACGGAGAATAAACTCATATGCCTGATTGGCGAATAAAAGCTGTGTTACATCGCGTAATTGAGTGGATGCCTTTTGAAAAAGATATTAACTATGCGCTTCAACGGTTTGTTACCAAAAGTTTGGTAACGAAAAAGGGGAAAATAAAAGATAAAATTGATCAGTGCGAAAGACATATAGAATCATTTCTAGAAAATAGAGGCGTTGGATCTGTTGATGAATTAGATAATCAATCTTTACAAGCGTTAGAAATAGGTACTGGGTGGTACCCAGTTATTCCAATCATCTTGTCTCTAAGAGGGTTCTCGAAAATATACACCTATGATATTTCGAGCCTACGACGTCCGATATTATTTAAGGAAATGTGCGTTCTGTTGATTGAGATCATTGAAGAGAACAGTGTAGCGCTAAAAATGCCGGCGGATTCGGAATCAAAGATATTGCTTATAAAAAAATATTTGAACGGAGGGCTAGAGA
>JAESUE010000383.1 GCA_016763235.1 Pseudomonadales bacterium | reverse complement strand
GCTGTTACCCGAAGCGATTGAAACGTGGTCGGTGGCATTACTACGTGAGATATTGCCTCGGCATTTGGAAATTATTTTTGAAATTAACCAGTATTTTCTAGATGAAGTGCGTGTTCATTATCGGGGTAATGAAGATCGAGTTATTGCGCTATCAATTATTGGTGAAGATAACGATAAGTATGTACGGATGGCCAATCTTTCCTGTGTTGGCTCGCATACGGTTAACGGTGTTGCCAGCTTGCACACCCATCTATTGAAAGAGGGCATGTTAAATGACCTCGATAATCTATGGCCTGAAAAAATAATAAATATTACAAATGGCGTAACCCCTCGTCGTTTTATGCGCCTTGCGAACCCAGGGCTATCACAACTCATCAGCAGTAAGATTGGTGACTCTTGGATATCGAATCTTGAGGAATTACAACAACTGGAAGAATTTTCTGATGACAAAACTTTTCAACATGAGTGGGGGCAGGTAAAACTGAATGCCAAACAGAATTTATCTTCTCTTATTTATGAGCGCAGTGGTATCTTGGTTAACCCTCAAAGTTTAGTGAGCTTACACGCGAAACGTATTCACGAATACAAACGGCAGCACCTTAATTTATTACATATTTTAACACTCTATAATCGCATTAAAGATAATCCTAATGACGAAACGATAGCGCGTACGTTTATTTTCTCTGGTAAAGCCGCACCAGGTTACACCATGGCGAAATTAATCATTAAGTTGATCAATGCCGTGGCAGACGTGATTGATCAAGACCAAGAGGTTAGAGGCCGCTTAAAAGTATTTTTTCTGCCGAATTTTAATGTCAAAAATGCACAGCACTTTTACCCGGCGGCTGATTTGTCTGAGCAAATTTCTACAGCAGGCAAAGAAGCATCAGGTACGGGTAACATGAAGTTTTCTATGAATGGTGCGCTGACTATTGGCACACTCGATGGTGCTAACATTGAAATTCGAGATGCAGTGGGGCCTGAAAACTTTTTTTTATTTGGGCATTCAGCAGAACAAATTCAACTGATTCAGCGGCAAGGATATGAAGCACGACGATACTACGAACAAGATGAAGAGTTGCGAGCTTCTATTGATCTGATTGACTCCGGGATTTTTTCTCATGGTGATCATGATTTGTTTAAGCCCATTACACAGTCACTTCTCAATGCAGACCCATTTATTCTGATGGCCGATTACCGCTCATACATAGATTGTCAGTCACATATTAGTGAGTGTTACACTCATCGAGATAGCTGGAATAAAATGTCAATATTAAATGTTGCTCGAATGGGCGTTTTTTCTTCAGATAGGGCTGTACGGGAATACTGCGAGAATATTTGGCATGTTCAACCGGTGACGGTCAAAATGTAAGAGTGTATGGATTGGGCGATAGTAATCTTTGCCAGGAGCTCAGTGGAAAGGGTTCTTTACGTAACTATGCCGTTCACGCTAAAACTCGCGCATAACGGCGTTAAAAAATGATCATTTATAGGTATAAACGCACAGTTTTCGCCTTGTTCTACTCAAACTTGAGCACTATAAATTACTGCAGAGCTCGCTGAGTACTTACCTTATTAAATTGAAATAAGTTGCAGATTATTTTGTAAAAAAAATGCTTGCGCAGAATTTCTACGCAAGCATTTTTTGGGTTCAGATATGTTTTACTGCTTTAACTATTTCGTATTACACCATTACTTCTTTTTTTGAAGTGTTGATACTTTTTTCACTGGTAAGCATTTGCGTATCCAAATCTCTTGGTTTTAATAAGCGACCAAAGGACTCTTTACCAAACTTGGGAGTATATTTCTTGCCATCCCAAGCGACTTTTCCAGCAATAATAGTTTTCTCAACAACGCCATCAGAGCGATTCACCATCTGGTCATGCTGAAACAATTCACGGTAGAGCATTTTAGTATGGGTGAGAGAGTCGTAGGCAAGCAAGGCTTCAGGGTTGATCAGGGTGATGTCTGCTTGTGCGCCAATATCCAAAGTGCCGGCATTGATGTTAAACATGTCGGCAGGGTCGCGGGTTAAGCGTTTTACCGCCTTGCTTACCAATTCCAAAGAATCCTCAGCGGCCATTTTAAGCGTTAAAAGATTACCATCATAAAAGGCCATATTGGTGAGGTGAGCACCGCTGTCGTTAAAACCGGGTAGGGTCTCTTCGTGGAAAACCAATTCCTTCAAAACATCTGGGCGCACATTGGCTGTGGTGGTGTACCAGCGGAATTTCTTATCCCACTCCTTGAGAAGATGCATTACGAACATCGCATCATCTGTAATCGGGTTGGGGAATTTCTTAAATTCCTCCGCTTCGCTTTCATCTGCTGCGCCGTTGCTGCCGCCTGAAGTTTGGAATTGCAGAAGGCGTTGATAAATATCTTCAAGATTTTGTTTATTCCATGCTGTCACGGGGCAGGAATCGATAAACATATCTTCAGGGTTTCGGCTGAAGGTGGTGGGTTCGATATGCAGCTTACGCTGCAGTCTTGCAAAGTTGTAACCCTTTTTCCCCATCATCCAATCTTTGCGGAAACGCTCGATATAGCCAGGGTCGCTTAATAAGGCTCTGCGGGCATCCGGGTCTTCCAACTCAATGCAGTTTAATTCGCGGAAGGCTTCTTTCTCTTCCATCAACGGAGTAGTTACGCCATCGGCATAGACACGAAAGGGCGATGACAACGCCTGGAAAGTAAAATCGCCATTGATAAAATTGGAGTTTAAGAGTTTGCTGAAACGCAGCAAACCATCTTTGGCCCGCTTGTTACTGTTTAGATCCATGGCTGCGGTGGCTGTAATGGTTAGTGGTTTACCATGTATTTTTCCACTGGTCATGAAAAATGTCGTAATAGTACGTAGCAAATTATCGGGATCAGGTGTGCACTGCCAGATTCGATTCGTTTCTCTGGCCACATGACCGAGGGCTAGAATCTCTTTGATAGTGGCATGTTGGGCTGGTATTTTTGCATTTTTATGCGGATCATTGGCTAAATAGTGAAGCGGCAAACCGTCTGATGAAATGCCTACATAACCCTCACCCATGGCTTCACGGGTGATGTTGGCCATCTTTTGGATTTCAAGCAAAGTGGCCTTTCTGGAGATACTTTCTTCCAGCCCCATTGCTTCGATACGTAGCATGGTATGGGGGAAGAGCACACATACATTTGGCCCCAGAGGGATATCATCAAAATGTTTTATGTAATCGGTGGGGTTATCCCATGTAACGGCCTTTTCAACACACATGTTGAGTACTGTTTTGGGGATATTTTCAACGCGGGCAAAACAATCGAGTATGGGGTTTTCCCATGGGCGCTCTGGGCTCATTTGTTTACCAAAAGCGATGCCTAGGCTGCAGTTTCCGTTTACTACAGTAGTGGTGCCATGGCGAACTGTTTCTGGGAGATCAGGGGAAACTTCAACTTCCAAATCAAAATGGCAATGAATATCGATCAAACCTGGCATCAACCATTGGCCATTGGCATTTATAGTTTTTGTCGCATCTTTACTTTGTAAATCAATACCCTTCGCAGCAATTTTGCCGTCCTTCATTGCGACGTCATATTCCTGGCCAGGCATCCCTGTTCCATCGAATACCAGCGCATTCTTTACGAGTAAATCCCAGCGTTTCTTTGTTGTAGCCATAGCGTGTATCGTCCTTGTTTTGCCTCGAGAAATTAAGGCAATTTTTTAAATATATAGTCAGAGAGTCGTGTAATTTTTATTTTGACTTGGCCCAAGTCTACCTGAGTGCAAAATTGAGCGCCACTTTTGGATTACGACAGTATTTCAGGTGGATGAAACGCGATGTTATCGGGAGCTCCCATGCTGGCTATTTTCAGTATCTGTAAAAATACCATGAAAAAGAGCCGAGGAAAGATAGCGCTCACCAGAGTCAGGCAGTATGACGACGATGACTTTATTCTCAGACGCTTTCTCTTCTGCAATTTGTACTGCAGCGTACATGGCTGCACCGCTTGATATTCCTGCTAATATACCTTCTTCGCGCATAAGCCTGTGACTCATATCCATGGCGTCTTTATTGCTCACTCCAATTGCTCTGTCCACCATCGCTAAATCAAGGTTGCCAGGAATAAAGTTCGCACCAATTCCTTGGATCTTATGGGGGCGGGGCGTGAGAGGTTGTTTGCGTAATGATTGCGCAATGAGGGGGGAGTCTTCTGGCTCTACCGCAATGCTTTGAATTGCCTTATTACAGGTGTTTTTTATATAGCGAGAAACACCACTAATCGTCCCGCCAGTTCCTACACCAGCAACCAGTACATCGATGCTCCCCTCTGTGTCATCCCATATCTCCGGCCCCGTTGTTAGCTCGTGTATTTTCGGGTTAGCGGGGTTATCGAATTGCTGAAGCATGATATAGCGATCAGGTTCCTTATCCACAAGGGCCTGCGCTTTGTCGATGGCCCCTTTCATGCCGAAACGGCTATCAGTCAGGATGAGATGAGCGCCCAGCGCTTTTAGCAATTTGCGGCGCTCTAGGCTCATGGAGTTCGGCATGGTCAAGGTGAGTGGGTAGCCCCGCGCTGCGGCAACAAGTGCCAGAGCAATGCCGGTATTACCGCT
>JAESUE010000382.1 GCA_016763235.1 Pseudomonadales bacterium | reverse complement strand
TGTCTCCATGCCCGCGCAGATCCATTGCAATGGCCTGCCAGCCAGAGTCTGCAAGTGTTGCGGCGGTATTTTTCCAAGCATGGCGAGTTTGACCTCCGCCGTGAGCCAGTATGACTGATTTGCCGGTTGTTGGTCCCCATACGTCTGCAACAATAGTTTGGTTCTCAGCTGTTTTGTAACGTCTTTCACTCATAAAACCCATGTTAATGCCCTATTTCCATTTTGTTGTTTTTTGATGATCCAACTGAGGTTTCTAGGCTTAACTTAAAAATCTCAGTTGGATCATCAAAGTCTGCACAAGCTCTTGACGCATATAGAAAATTTTAAAAAGTTCTCATCATCAATGAGGTGACTACACAGTTTTAAAATCCCCTATGCGCACCAATATTTTGCACATCTTTTTCGTACTCAACTAAGGTTTCTAGGTTAAATTGCCCTAAGGGGAGATGCTAATGTAATTTTTAGGTAAATGGTAATTTAAATTGGGCGGTAGTTCCTACAACTATTGTTAATGGCTATTTTAAATGATCCACTTTCGGTCATTAATATTGACCCACCCTTTTTAGATTTCGGGCCGTCAGGCCCGTGTCATCCCTGTATTTTGCAGGGGTATATTGAAGGAGTGGAATGTAATTCATAAAATTAAAGGGCTTTATGGTTCAGGCCGTGGTTTGTCTATTCGCGCTATCGCCAACGCGTTTGGCATGTCGCGTAATATAGTGCGTAAATATCTTCGATTGGATGAAGTGTCAATCAGCCGGCAACTGAAAAACCCATCAAGATCTAAGTATCTCGATCTATACCGCGATTACATTAAATCTCAACGCGTAAAGTTCCCTAGCCTGAGTAGCGTTAAAATCATGCGGAAGTTACAGGAGAAGATCCCCGATCTGGATATCTCTAATCGCACGGTGCGTCGCTATGCAGAAAAGGGGGCGAGACGTGAATTAATATATTGTTTAGTTGTTCTCTTGGCATGCCTAGACCGCTACGAATAAAATACCTGAATGCAAACTACCACGTGATGAATCGAGGGCGTGGTCGTCAAACCATCGGGCATCTCTATCTATTGGGCGGACGGCTGTCGCTCATAAGCGCATCTAGTTTTATTTGTGCTCGCTTTGGGTCTTTTAAATCGATGACTTCAATCATTTCGCATTCATCTCTCACCATTTCTGAAATGCTGGTTGGATAATGCCGACAGTCTTCTGGGCGGTCTAGGTAAATGCTGCAGGTGTATTTTTCTTGGTGAGGGGCGTTATTTTGGGTGGGGGTTTTCTCTAAAAATGGGCAGTGTGTTAATTGTTTTCCTGTGTCTGGATCATTCCATATGCTTCCATTGCGCACGTATTTGTAGATGTGAGGTTGAAAAAGTTCCCACATTTTGATCTCTTCTAATGTGGCTGATAGTCCACCGTCGGCGTATTTAATACAGCACTTTCCACATTGATTGCAATCTTTCATTTGTTTGGCTTCTTATCCAAAGTAGTGTGTTGAAAGTCATAGCGTGCCAGTTTTTATAGCATGGTGTCCAGAGTGCGTTGAGTTAGAAATGAAAACTGGTCCTGACCCAAATATACCGATAGTTATTTCGGCTTTATTGGTACGCCTCTTTCGCTCTCTGGTTTCGTTGATCTGCTTTACAGGGTGGCTGTAACGCTGTGGATATAGGTAAGAGAAATCTTTATGGCTCAGTTATACTTGCTGATAGTTACCCCGTAAAGCACGTCGCCTTATCTAGTGTAATAACAATTGTGTACGTTGTTTTTTTGGGGTGACGATTCAGCTCACGCTCAAATTTTAACCGTTACAGGGTTCGCTGAATAGTTACTTTTTTGGTTGATTGTAAGTCAGGTTTAAGGCTTGGAGGAAGTGGATGTTTCAGGTGTTTTATGATTTCGCCAGCTGGTTGATTTATGACTTGCTGGGTTTTACTGCGCAAACCAAGTTGGGCGATGCGCTTCACTTTTTCGTGGAGGATGTCAGTAAGATTTTTGCACTGCTATTGGTAATGATCTACTTCATCGCGTTGTTGCGTGCTTCATTAAACGTTGAGCGGGTGCGTGATTTCCTTGCTAGTAAGCACAAGGGTGTGGGTTATGTGATGGGTTCTAGCTTTGGTGCTATTACTCCTTTTTGCTCTTGTTCGAGTATTCCTGTATTTCTCGGTTTTACTTCAGCGGGTATTCCTGTTGGGATTACCATGGCATTTTTGATTACTTCGCCGTTAATTAATGAAGTTGCGGTTCTCTTGCTCATGAGTTTGCTGGGTTGGAAATTTACGATTCTTTATGTGGTCATTGGTATGTCGGTGGGTATTTTGGGTGGTGTATTTCTTGATGCGATTAAAGCAGAGCGATGGTTGCAGTCTTTTGCGGCTGATGCGCTTAAACAGGGGCGGAATGATAAAACATCGAAAAGTGAAACGGCATCAGTCTCTGGTGTAGGGATGTTACTCTCTGAGCGCCACCAATTCGCCAAACAAGAAATGCTGGAGATTTTTGGCAGGGTTTGGAAGTGGGTTATTCTTGGTGTTGGTTTAGGGGCAGTACTACACGGCTTTGTGCCTGAGGGTTGGATTCAAGAGCATTTGGGTGATGGCCAGTGGTGGTCGGTTCCCGTAGCGGTATTGTTGGGTGTTCCTCTTTATTCTAACGCTACAGGTGTTATTCCTGTGATGGAAAGTTTAATTGCCAATGGCTTGCCCATCGGCACAACGCTCGCTTTTTGTATGAGTACTGTGGCGGCAAGTTTTCCTGAATTTATTCTGTTAAAACAGGTGATGCAATGGCGCTTGTTAGCTATATTGTTTGCAATGCTGCTCGTTGCTTTCACCCTTGTCGGTTGGGTTTTTAACGCGTTATCCCCTTTTTTATAAGGAATTAGATATGAAAAATATTAAAGTTTTAGGCTCAGGTTGTGCAAAATGTAAAAAGACAGTGGCGTTAATTAAAAAGGTGGCGAGTGATAAGGCTATTGAGATAAATCTGGAAAAGGTCGAGGATCCTTCGCAAATCATGGCGTACAAGGTTATGAGCACCCCTGCTGTTGTGGTAGATGGAAATATTGTACACAAAGGGGGTATTCCCAACCGCCAACAAATTGAGCAGTGGTTGGTGTAATTAAGGGCTTGGTCATTGACGCGACAAACCAAGGGCTAGCTTTAAAAATACACTTTTCCCTCGATAGTTGTGTCAGTTCTGTACTCGAATCGTCATGATTGCCTTATACAGCGTGGTTCTCTGGGCGGTACGCCCTTGCTAGAATGAAAAATTACTATTTTTAGAACGGCCCCAAGGTAGAACTAGTGGCTAGTATCATAATGCATGTGACTTATTTCGGTGATTGTTATATTTTTGTGATTATTCAGGCAAGTCTACATTCAAGCTGCTTAATAAATAATAATAAGCAACCACGGTTAATACGCCGAATCCTAAAGTTAGAATGGTTCGATATTTAAATCCATGGCGATGATTTAATTCTGTTTGTTTATGCGAAGTGACATCCATCATTTCATCACCAAAGAATATGGATAGAAAAGTGCCTAATGCGCTTAATATTAAAATACTCCAGTATGGATATGGCACGGATAAAATCTGCTTTAATAGTTTGGTTAGTACATTGAAATCATAGGTGCTGGGGCTTGTTGTGAACATATATACGTTAATCCCGATAGCAACAAACCACAGTACAACCTGTGTAAATGACATTTTAATTTTGAATAATAATCGAATCGGGAATGCAAGGATAAATCCACCATCAGCAACGGGGGTGCATAAAACGAAAAAACTCCACGTTAATAGCGAAACACTGAGCCCTGTCGATGCATTATACTTCCAGCTCATGTATACAAAATAAGCCACTAGAATTGAAAGTAGGGCAATAAACTTTAACAACGTTTCTTTATGGGTTTTATTTTTATGATGAAATTTAACAGTATCTTTTTTAATGTAAAGCACAGGAAGTTCTCAGTTTATTTATAATATGCATCAAAGACCAAGCACATTATGCAATGTGTTTATGGGGGTTTTCATCCTATGCGGTCAAGTAGGATGCTATGCTCGTAGCGTTATATATAAAATACCTACAATGTAAGGTCTATCTTCGAGCTTGAATATTTGAATCAAACTTTCGCGCTTTTGACCAACAAAATCGACCAAGGTGTATTGCTTTAAGGTATTCAGAAATGACGGCGTTGTATGATGGGAAACCATCTTTAATTCACAAATAGGGTCGACGCGACACGGTGGAGATTGACCGTCGACTAGTTGACCAGCACAAAACATACATTCAATATGCATTTTAGTAAACATGTGTATTGGCTGCGTATAGAGCGGATCTCTCAATGACAAACAAGAATGATCAGATTAATGCTGAGCAAGAGCGCAAAATCCCCGTGGTTTGGCGTCAGGCATTTCGCCCTTTTTTTCTGGCTGGTGCGCTATTTTCCGTATTGGCGCTGGCTGCTTGGGCTGCAGTATTAACTGGCCGAGTAACTTTTTCCCCTTATGGCTCGGCCAGTTTTTGGCACGCCCATGAGATGCTATTTGGATATGTGGCTGCCATCATCGTTGGATTCCTTTTGACGGCGGTCCAAAATTGGACAGGGCTACGGGCTATTCGTGGCAGGCCACTCATTTTACTTTTTAGCATTTGGTTAATTGCACGATTCTTGATGGCAACAAATTTAATTGAGCAAAAATGGATAGTCGCCTTGGTAGATGTCAGCTTTCTCCCTGTGGCGGGAATTTTTATGGCTCATTTAGTCATTAAGGCGGGTAATTACCGTAATCTGTTTTTTGTTCCGGTGCTGATTTTGTTGGCCGTTGCAAACTTGCTTACCCACCTGTCGGTCATTCTGGGTGATCAGAGTTATTATAAGTGGGGTTTGTATGCCGCCGTAATGTTGGTATCTGCACTCATGACGGTTATCGGTGGGCGAGTTATTCCCATGTTTACGGCGAACGGCACTGGCACGCAAAAAGTAAACCCCTTGGCGTGGCTTGAAAAAACAGTGTTGATTTCCACCTGGTTGATTGCGTTCTTATACATAAGCAATACTATAGCGCTGCTGCCTACTAATCTGTTGGCAGCCCTGTTTGCTATTGCTGCTATGAGTCATGCTTATCGAGCACTTCGTTGGCGGCCTTGGGTTATTTGGTCAAGCCCCTTGGTTTGGTCGTTGCATTTAGCCTATTGGTTTCTTCCTCTCGGGTTTGGCTTATTTGCAATGCACTATTTCGGCGTTGCGGTCAGTTCAAGCACTGCAATACATAGTTTTACTGCGGGTGCGATGGGTTCTTTAACCTTCTCTATGATTGCACGGGTTTCTTTAGGTCATACAGGCCGGCCATTGGTCACACACCCAAGTATGACGTATGCCTTTGTATTGATTCTGTTGGCTGGTTTAAGCAGGTTGATTACTGGCTTATTCCCCAGCGCATTTACAAGCAATGGATACATGCTATCAGCAATATTCTGGATTTTGGCGTTCGTCATTTATTTGCTTAATTACGTTAAAATACTTGTAACACCTCGGCCGGATGGTGGGCCAGGTTAACTGTCGCTGACCGGGCAAGATGATTGACGCTATATAAATAGGTCAGGTCAGGTCAGAAAGAAAGGAGGCTATAGAAAGTCTATGGTTGAGGTTGCGTCATTTTCCTGGCTTTGGAAAAGGTTCAACGGGCTTACAGGTATTGGTTTACGATATAGGTCTTAGCGATACATCAAGCTAAACCATGGTCAGCTCAGCTTAGCAAAAACCAATACAATCACCTCGCTATAACACCCCCATTTCCCTAAACCCCCAGTTAGCAGTAAAATCATCATTTTTATAATCATTAGGGAGCAACAGTCACATGGGTAGAGCGTATCAGAACCGCAAGGAATCGATGGCAAAAACCTCTGATATGAAGGCCAAAATCTATAGCCGTTATGGCCGTGAAATCTATGTTTGTGCCAAGTCAGGGGGAGCTGATCCCATGGGGAATCTGGCCTTGCGTAACCTGATTGATCGTGCAAAAAAAGATCAAGTGCCGACGCATGTTATTCATAAGGCCATTACGAAAGCGCAGGGTGGCGCGGGTGAAGACTTTTTCCCCGCGCGATACGAAGGTTATGGCCCAGGTGGAAGCATGGCGATTATTGACTGCCTTACCGATAACCCTAATCGTACCTTTGGCGATGTGCGTATAGCGTTCACCAAAACCAAATGCAAAATAGGCACTCAGGGCAGTGTCAGCCATATGTTCGATCATTCGGCGATTTTTGTTTTCAAATACGATGATGAAGAAGCGGTGCTCGAAGCCCTAATGGATGCAGATGTAGACGTTACCGATATTGAAAACGAAGATGGTATAACATCTGTCTTTGCGCCCCATACCGATTACTTTAAAGCAAAGCAGGCGTTGCTTGACTGTTGTGGCGACATCAATTTTGAGGTGGATGAAATACAGTTTGTTGCCCATAACTTCACCACGGTTAGTGGTGATGATGTGGCGTTATTCGAAAAATTTTTAGCCATGCTGGATGAGCTGGATGATGTGCAAAAGGTTTACCAT
>JAESUE010000032.1 GCA_016763235.1 Pseudomonadales bacterium | reverse complement strand
TTTCGCCCGACCCAGATATAGTTCTGCGATACCACCGCTCACAAACGAGCATTGACTAGCTGAATAGCTACAACTGCTAGCTCGCTGAATACCAGAAACTATTCAGCGAGCCAGCAGCTGTTCAAAATTTTACGCGATGCTCACTTGTTCAGACAGATACACATCTTGAATCCCATTAAGCAGCTTTATGCCTTCTTCCATAGGTTTTTGAAATGCTTTTCGACCAGAAATCAGCCCCATGCCACCCGCCCGTTTATTAATAACTGCCGTTCGGATTGCCTGGTGAAAGTCATCTGCCCCGGAAGCCCCTCCAGAATTAATCATACCCACCCGCCCCATATAACAATTAGCAACTTGGTAACGTACTTCATCAATGGGGTGGTCAGGGCATAACTCCCCGTAAACCTTGGGGTGGGTTTTAGCAAAATTAATTGCCTTAAAGCCCCCGTTTCCCTGCGCTTGCTTTTGTTTAACAATATCCGCCTCAATGGTGGCAGCCAGATAATTGGCTTGGCCTGTGAGATCGGCAGCAGTATGGTAATCAACACCGTCTTTTTTAAATGCTGGATTACGCAAATAGGCCCACAGGACTGTGACCATTCCTAACTGATGCGCATAGGCGAAAGCCTCGCTCACTTCCTGAATTTGACGCCGGGATTCCTCTGAACCGAAATAAATCGTAGCGCCTACTGCCACTGCGCCAAGATCAAATGCCTGATCAACATTCGCAAATAATGTTTGATCATACTTTGCTGGGTAAGTTAAAAGCTCGTTATGGTTAAGCTTTACCAGAAAGGGGATTTTATGCGC
The DNA here is from genome assembly GCA_016763235.1 of Pseudomonadales bacterium. Taxonomy (GTDB): domain Bacteria; phylum Pseudomonadota; class Gammaproteobacteria; order Pseudomonadales; family UBA3067; genus UBA3067. The sequence goes on along the minus strand of JAESUE010000032.1, from coordinate 6,654 downwards.
ATATCGACGACTCACCGAACCTAATACACCCAAGCTCGAAGCCACTGCATTACACCCGCCTTCTATGGCCAATTCAATAATATTTGCCGGATCAAAATAAATAGGATTAGGCGCAAAAGAAGCACCAGCCGTGTGCTCAACCCCTTGATCCACTGGCAATAGCGATAGATAACCACTGCCCGCCAAGCGTCCGTGGTTATACATCGATTGCAAATTTCGCAATACCGCCGGTTTACGATCCGATTGAGAAACAACCTGATCGATAAAGTGCGGGCCAGGCAAAGAAAGCAAATCTTTAGGAATACCCTTACACTCGTGGGCTAAAAGATTTTCTGTTTCTTTGCCAAGAATCTTTTGTATATCCATGTAGTTTAATAACTCCCTCTGTTTATTGACGTTAAACCTATAGCCTGATTGCGAACTACTCCCTCATTTCAGCATAACACCCAAATCATCTCTAGCGATAACCTGTATTTGTTTTCCGCGTTCGTATATCTGTGACTATTTACCAATACTTATTTTAATGAAGAACATAAAAAATTCTACTCGCCAACGCGCATCAACCAAGAAGCTCTGTAACTGTTTAGCTTTGAGCGGAATAAGGCAGAAAACTCTTGTTTTTTAACACTCTTATTTCTGCCAATTTAAGAACGGCCAGAATAGTTATGAAAACCAAAAAATATCACTTGTCCTTGCACCAAAACCATTGATCCAGATCAATCAAAACACGACATATTATTGTTAGCCTCTTGAAGTATGCAATTTCTTCAGTAGATTGGCTTTGGGCAGGATAACCTTCTGCTTTGCTATCCATAAAAAATCAGCGTAGCAATTCAGCAAGCTCTATTGTTGCTCAGTTTGAGTTAAATCTTAAGTGTGAGTTAAATAATAAAAGGACACTATCATGGTTTATTTGGCATTGGGGTTATTTATTTGCGCATTCATTGGCGGCCTTTTTATGGCATTAAAATTTTCTCAAGAAGAAGAGATCCCCTTGGCTATTTCACTTGCCCATGGGGGTGCTGCCGCTGCAGGCCTAGTGGTACTTTTTATGCTGGTGAGTGACGGCGGTGGTATGGCATCAAATATTGCCTTGGCTGCTTATATCCTCGCCGCATCAGGGGGGATCAGCATGTTTATCATGGGCCGTGTTTTAAAAAAATCAGTGCCTGGATTAATGATCACCGGACACGCGCTGATTGCCATTGCGGGCTGTAGCGCCATCAGTTGGGCAACGTACACAGCACTCACTGCGACATGATTGAGCGTAAAATCACTTCGCAATAAGCGCATCAGTATTTAACAGGATTGTTTCAATTTCCTGAGTAATATTCTCTTGGCGCGCTTTATTCATTTTTCGCACCAACTTTTCATTTAGATCATCCAAGTGCCTTAAGGCATTTTCCATATGACTTACCCGTTGGTAATTTTCTGCAGCCAGTGATTGACAGAAAATTTCCTGTAGAGAAAGCAAGGTGGATTGTTTCATAAAACCTGCAAGAAGGTTTTCAGGGGGCAATGTGGGCGTTGGTGCGCAGCGGTAATCCGCCATTGAATAAGACTCTTTAGGGGCGCTAGCCATCGGACTAATTAATTTTTCAATAATATTCTGTTGGTCGTGGTAAACGACGCTAATCCGAAGAGGTTTGTCCGTTTTGGAACTTTGTATTTCTGTTAAGGTATTACTTAACTTTTCTAGAACACTCGGGATTTCTTCTAGAATACTGGGGCCAGGTAAGCAGTAGCAAGACTCATTTTCTGATAGATGCTCCTTCAACCCTCTGCCTATTATAATTAGTGAGTGCTTATCTTGATTATTAGTGAGAACACAAGGCAATAGGCTTTCGTTAAAATCTCCGCAGAAACCTCGCTCAGAACCAATCACAATTCGGACATGATGACCTGTTTCAATCGACAGAGGATAAAAATGGAGCAAATCAGCGGCCGCCGCTTCCACAGTGCTAAGGGTTTGGCGCTGTCTTTCAAGTTGCCCACCAAGTTTCTTTAGTTCTACCAACGCCACGCTTTTCATTGCGGAAAGCATCGCATGAACATCCCTATAGTTATTTAACTTTTCCTTGATCTCATGACGCTTCATTTCGAATGTTGACTCTTTTCCTCAAGCCAGGAATCTACTGCCAAACTCCACTTATCTCTGGGGTCCTCAAGTGTCAGTGAAGTTTGGCTGGCATTGAATAATAATAAAGAAAGGGTTTTGTTAATAACGGTATGCGACTCGTCCGTAAAGAGTCCATCATTAAATGCAACCAGCCATGCGAGCTGTGCGATAGGCTGAATTGTATTTTGCTGATCTTGCTGGAGAAGTTCGCGAAGAATTCTTCCTCGTTTGAGTCGCTGTTTCATATCTTCTTCAAGATGAGACCCAAAGTGGGAAAACATTTCCAGCTCCAGAAATTGTAGATAATCGAGTTTTATTCTAGAGGCTTCGTGTTTTATTGCGCGAGCCTGGGCTTTGCCACCAATTCTGGATACTGAGCGACGTATATCAATGGCGGGAAGGTGTCCAGCGGCAAATAGAGTATGATCAAAATAAATTTGGCCATCCGTTATGGAAATAAGATTGGTGGGAATATAGGCAGAAATCTCCCCTTGCTCTGTTTCTACAATGGCTAGCGCAGTCATGCTGCCACCATTTTTTTCTTGGGATAAACAAGTAGAGCGCTCAAGTAAGCGAGAGTGTAGGTAAAAAATATCTCCGGGGTAAGCTTCTCTGCCGGGTGGGCGGCGCAACAACAAGGATAGTTCGCGATAAATCTGTGCATGAGTGCTGAGATCATCATAGACCACCAACACCCGCTGCCCCGCATCCATCCAGTGCTCGGCCATAGTACATGCGCTAAATGGAGCAATATATTTGAGGCCTGGCATAGCCGTGGCTTCAGCAACCACCACCGTGGTGTATTCCAAGGCATTGTTGCTTTTTAGTATATCCACCACACTTGCAATACTTGATCGCTTTTGGCCAATCAAAACATAAATACAATGCACCTGTCGGTCACGCTGATGAAGAATCGTATCCAGGGCGAAGGTGGTTTTACCCGTGTTGTTATCACCGATTAGCAGTTGCCGCTGACCATGTCCGATGGGGATTATGCTGTCGGCAATTTTATTGCCGGTATAAAGCGGGCAACTGACAAAATCACGATCGGTTATCGGGGGGGATGGGCGTTCTATTTTTCGACGGTCATGGCAATCGGGGATCACCCCGGCATCAAGAGGGTTGCCCAATGGATCAACAACTCTACCCACTAAGGCATTACCGGTTTTAACACTAAGCTGCCTGCCTGTGAGAAATACTTTTGCCCCTGCGCGTAAGTCCGGCGATTCCTCCAGCAAAATAGTGCCAACACGATCAGTAGCTAGCATAAAAACCTGTGCCAGCGACCCATCTTCCGTACGCACCAGTTCATCAAGTGCCGCCGAAGGGAGACCGGTGACCCACATTACGCCATCACCCACCGCAACTACCAGCCCTTGTTCGCTAACACGCAAGGAGAAATGGTAGTCACGCAGAAAATCGGCCTGCTGTTTTAGACCTTCTTTCTCAGGCATGATGTATACCGCTATCCACAAATGCTTCCAGCTCATCACCAAGGTTAGCGCGCATAACCCAAGGGTCAACATGAAGCCGCAAACCAGACAGCAGCGTTGGTTCAACGCTGTAACTATAATTGCCAGCGGTGCCCAGCTGCTCATTGACGACAGCTTCAATATCGTTTTTTACATCCGTAGCGAATGGCCGCGCGCTGATAATCTGAATATGCCCTGCCTGTGTTTCTGCAGCTTTACGCAATTCAGTTAGCTTTTCTTCTGGCAATGCATTGATCTCTTCTATTAAAAATTTTGCAATGGAAGCATCTAATGATGATGAAGAAAGTTTTGTCAGCAAACGAGTGGTAAATAAAGCGCCCTGCTTTAGCGCTTCGGATTCGACCATACGCTGCCAATCGGCCCGTTTTTTATCTTCTTGCGCTCGCAGGCGAATTTTCTCTATTTCAATTGCCTCACGGGTTTGTTGAAGCGCCTTCTCCCTTTCTACTGCCAGCTCTCCCAGCAATTCCGAATGCGCTGCTTGTTTTTCTTTCTCCCACTCATCAAGGCGACTTTCGTAGCGTTCGCACAATAAATCTGCATCCTTTTGTTTTTGAGCGACAGCTTCATTAGATAAATTAATCTGCTTCTGACGTTGATCCATGATATTTAAAATCGGTTTAAATAAAAATCGATTTAATAACCAGACCAATACAACAAAATTAATCAGTTCTAGGATAAATGTACTGGTATCAAGTTCCATTTTATTTCAGCAAATACTCAATAAGTGGATTACGGAATAAAACGATTAAGGCAATGACCAACACATAAATGGCCAATGATTCAATCATCGCAAGGCCAATAAAAAGAGTCCGCATAATGGACTTTTCCGCTTCTGACTGCCTCGCCAAAGCATCCAGCGCTGCAGCAATAGCACGCCCCATAGCAAGGGCCGGAAACATCACGCCAATTGCGATAGCAAAAAGGGCGGCCACTGTGGAAACCACTGCAAGTAATTCAATAGGACTCATGAAGATTTCTCCTTTTTATCTTTATGTTGCTGTTGAGTTTGAATGCCGCCGGCAATATAAACCAAGGCCAGCATGCCAAATATATAAGCCTGCACCAGTGCCTCAACCACATGAAGCAATAACAAGGGAATTGGCACTAAAAATCCTGCCACCAGTAATACCAGCAAAGCAGCCATTTCCAAACTGGCGATATTTCCAAATAAACGGATGGCAAGTGCAAGGGTGCGAGTCACTTCACTAATAAGATGAAATGGCAACATCAATGGCGTTGGAGAAAGATAATGGCGCAAATAATTTTTAAAACCATCGTATCGAATTCCATACCAATGTACAGAAAGAAAAACCACAATGGCAAGAGCCGCAGTAATGGAAAGATTTCCCGTCGGTGAATGCAAGCCTGGAATCAGGCCCATTAAATTAGCCACCACGAGGAATAACCACAAAGTACCAATAAAAGGCACCAGTTTACGTGATTGATCCGGCAATATATCGGCAATCAACGTTTCAATCAGTGATACGGTGCTTTCCAATATCACCTGTATTCTACTGGGGGTTTCGGTTTTTAATCCACGGGTAAAAACGATGGAAAGCAACATCAATACAATCATCACCCCCCATGTACTGACGACAGTGTCGGTAATGTGAAGGGGCCCAAAGACCATTAGAACTTTACTTTCTTCCATTATTCTCGCCCTTTAATAAAAATATAGGCATTTACACTTCCTAGAACGATACCCAAAACAATCAAACTGGTCGTCCAACGAATAGAATAACCGGCAATTTGACTATCTATCCAGCGACCAAAATAAGCGCCACCAACCGCTGGGATGACCATCAATAATGCCAAGCTTCCCAAATAAGTAGTTTGGGCAAAAAGTGTTGGTCTATTTTTTTCGGCTTTTTCGAGGCGCTTCGCCTCCTCCTCCGTCGCTTTTTCCAGAGGATTCTGCTTTTGTTTATCCAAGCCCGCTGCCCTCCCTGTGTTGTATATCCCATAAGCGGCGAAACGTTTCCTGCTCTAAGGTGTTAACACTTTGTTTGAGCTGGGAAAGCATCTCTTTATCTTCTAGCAACAATTGTTTAATCGCCTGCACCATGGTTTTAGAATCTTCACCGATAACAAACTGGGTAGTACTGATATGACAGGCATCTGCATTAAAATAGAGAATGCCTTCCATCAGCGCCAGATACTGCCATGCTGCGCCCTCCTGGCGAAAGCGACACAAACCTGTTTCCAGCAAGGTAATGTACCGTTCATGCTGTGACATTAAACCAAGACTTCCAGAGGAATCACGGCCGACAAAACTAATGACATTTTCAAACTGAACGCATTGCTGCGCAGATTGCACATAGAGGGTGAATGTATTCATGGTGCCTCTTTCATGCTGCCACGCATATAACAACTTTCTTCAGAAACATTGTCATAAACACCACTTAAAAAATCTTCGCAGTCATCCAATACATCACTCAGCGGAACCGAGACACCAGGAATATTGGAACTTTCTTCCACAACGTAAAATGGCTGACTAAGGTAACGTTGTAATCGCCGTGCACGATGAACAATTTGACGATCTTCCGTTGCCAATGCCTCCATACCCAACATGGCAATAATATCCTGCAGTTCCTCATAACGAGCAAGTGCTTCCCGAACGCTTCGAGCAAGTTGGTAGTGGCGCTCTCCCACGACGCGCTTATCCAATAATCGGCTTTGTGATTGCAAGGGATCTATGGCGGGATAAATGCCTCGCCCGGCCTGCTCGCGGGAAAGAATCACCTGGCTATCAAGGTGATTAAGAATCGCACTTACAGCAGGGTCGGTCATATCATCAGCGGGTACATACACCGCTTGAATAGACGTAATAGTGCCCGATGTGGTCGATGCAATGCGCTCTTCAAGTTCCGCGACTTCTGAAAGAAGCGTCGGTTGATAACCCACCGTTGCGGGCATGCGCCCAATAAGCCCTGAAATCTCGCTGCCTGCTTGAACAAAGCGGAACACATTATCCATAAGAAGAAGTACTTCAGTGCCCAAGGTATCTCGAAAGTATTCTGCGTAAGTCAAAGCTGCTGC
>JAESUE010000381.1 GCA_016763235.1 Pseudomonadales bacterium | reverse complement strand
ATGCTATTTTGATGTGATATTGTGCAGTAACTATTCTTTACGATTAACCAGTCAAGACGAACACGCCCCGCATTCCATTATTTCCAGTAAATACATGACGTTATTAATGTGTCATTTGGAATTGATTAAAAACAGAGAATAAGAGGGCGACAAGGGATTGATAAAACGCCGGTGGGTTGGTAACGAAGGTTGTAACTATTCAGCGAACCCTGTAACTGTTCAAATTTGAGTAGAACAAGACGAAAAATATGAGTTTATACGCATAAATGATTATTTTTTAACGCCGTTATGCACGAATTTGAGCGTGAGCTGAATAGTTATGTTTATAGAACAGCTAACTCTTTGAATAGACAGCAAATGCAATCGCATAGTGCTTTTCATCTGAAATACTGAGATGGCTTTCAGTGACCCCTTTTTGCTCTATCAGTAATTTGGCTTGACCACTGAAAGACAATAATGGCCGACCCAGTTCATCACTCGAAACTTCAAAATCCTGCCAAGACACTCCCTGACTAAAACCGGTACCTAATGCTTTAGAGGCAGCTTCCTTTGCGGCAAAGCGTTTAGCAAGAAAGCGCGCTTGATCTTTTTTAGATAAGAGTTGTTTTTGCTCTGTTGGAGTCAAAATTCGTCGAATAAAAGATTCTCCCTGGCGGGAAAGCACACCTACTATTCGATCGATTTCGACAATATCGGTACCGATGCCAATAATCATTTAGCGGCCTTTAAAGGAGAGCAACCATTCAGCTTACGCTCAAATATTATCGTAAACTGAATAGTTGCAAAATAAAAAATACATTGATACCTATCGACCGGAATTATATCTTGCTTCAAACATAAGTTGTTTCATCTCTACAACCGCCGGCCCAAGCCCGACAAACAGAGCATGAGCAATGATTGCGTGGCCGATATTCAGTTCATTTAACTGGGGAATTGAGGCAATTGGCCCAACATTGTGATAATTTAAGCCATGCCCCGCGTTAACCACTAATCCAGATTGATCCGCGTAAACAGATGAATCAACGATTCGGCGATAGTAGTCTGTCTTAGATTTTTTTCCTTGCGCATCGGCCCAATGGCCGGTATGAATTTCAATCGTACTCGCACCACACTGCTTTGCAGCATCAATCTGAGCAATGTCAGCATCGATGAACAACGACACCTCAATGTCGTTTTCAGCCAAGCGCTCGCAAGCATCTTTGATCATAGAGAAGTGTTTCACTACGTCCAGCCCACCCTCTGTGGTGAGTTCTTCACGCTTCTCGGGCACGAGGCAGCAATACTCAGGCTTTAAATCTTCGGCAATCTGAAGCATCTCATCGGTAACAGCCATTTCGAGATTAATACGTGTTTGACACACTTCTTTTAGTAACTGTAAATCCCGATCTTGAATGTGGCGACGATCTTCTCGTAAATGAAGCGTTATACCATCGGCTCCCGCTTTCTCTGCTTTTTGTGCGGCATAAATAGGGTCAGGGTAACGCGTGCCTCTCGCCTGTCTGAGTGTTGCAACATGATCAATATTCACTCCTAATAACAAGGGTCTTAATCCAGGCACGCTCATTCCTCTTTAGGTTTTCGAAATAAATTTCGACTATGTAGGGGCTTATCACCAAGTTGAACGGCTAGGGATTGCCGCATTATCTGTTTCGCTACACGACGAGTTTGCGGATGGCTATAATCATCGCAGCCCATCGCTAAAAGATGTTTTCCTTGAAAAGCGACGTTACTTTGCACCTGCTCACCATGATTACATCGTACAAAACCTACTCCTGTCACGAACTCATAAAAAACATTTTCTTCTAGCTTGCTACCACTATACGCATCTTCCGAATAGGAGACTCCGTATCCAAGTTGATCCAATAAATGTTTTTCAAATTTCCGCAGAATACACTCAACTTCACCATGCTGCTCAAGTAAATTGAGGGTTTCGCAATAGCTCCCAAACAATAAGACGAGAGGCTCTCCTTCCTGGAGCAAACGATACAATATTTCATTAACGTAAAATGCGCTGAGTAAACATTCGCCCTGTAGAAATGTAGCTTTCCCCGCTTCTTCAATAGTCGTGATGCTTTTTAGATCAGTTCGCCCGTTCCAGGCTATATGCAGGGGCAAAAAAGGCTGAATTAAGGCGGCATTTTTTGCAGTTTTCCCTTTTACCCCGCGTACGACTCCAGATAAAGTGCCATATTCAAGGCAGAAGAATTTAACAATCGCACTGTTATTCCGATAGGGGCGCGAGTGCAAAACAAAAGCTGACTTTAAACCCGATTCAAGGGGCACAACGAAGAATCCTTATGCATGAAAAGTTGCGATAAGGATGAACAAACTCACTTTATTCATCCTTATATCCTAAGTTCCTTCCCAAAAACTTGCTGTAGCAAGTAATACCGCGTTATCTGTTTCAATAAACTGTTCGAGCAATTTCCGCTTACCCATTTGTCCTTGAATCAATAGTAAATTATCAATGTCATTTGCTAAAATTTCAGCCACCTGACGCATTACACGATAACTGGTAAAAAGCATAAAACAAGCACCGTTGCTTGCCTTAATTAATGGCTGTGCTAATTCAGCTAAGCTAAACGCACGATTTCTATCATTAGCCGGAGGTAAGTATCGAGGTACTATTAATTGAGACTGCTGTTGATAGTCAAACGGACTATCTAATAATAACTGGTTAGTTTTCTCTAAACCTAAATGCTTAGAGAAATGAGTAAAATCACCATCTACGGCTAAAGTTGCTGAAGTAAAAATCCACCCTGCACCTGAGTCTTTAATGTAATCACTAAATTTTTCCGCAACCGTTAAGGGTGTGTGATGCAATACCACATAACGAGGTGTTGTTTCATACCAAAAGCTCATTGAGTTCACATCAACATTTGCCATCACTTCATATTGTGCTAATAAATTTACGGCACGATCAAAACAGCTATCAATGGCTTCATTTCGTGACACACACAGTTTGATAACCTGATATAAAAAATCTAAATCTACTTTTAATGCTTGAAATTTAGTTACAAACTGTGACTGATAAAGCTTCTCTCGCCAGTTACCTCGCTCAGGATCATAATTGAATAGCAAACGAAATTCTTGTGCTGTTTTTTGTAATTTATCAGCGGCTCTGCCTAGCTGTTTCACATCGGTTAAACTACTGCGATAAATTTGTTGTACATCAGAACATAAATCAACCAATTGTTTGGTTGAAAAAGCTTCACCAAAATACTCACTGGCAATATCACCAATTTGATGTGCTTCATCAAAAATCATCACTTGTGCTTTAGGAATAAGCTCACCAAAACCGGTATCTTTTAAGGCCATATCAGCAAAAAACAAATGATGATTAACCACTACTAAATCTGCATCAATGGCTTTTTGCCTAGCTTTGGTTAAATAACATTGTTCAAAATCTGGGCAATCTCTCGCTAAACAGTTATCAATAGTACTAGTAACATAGGGAAATACACTTGAATTTTCAGTAACATTGACTAACTCGCCAATATCACCCGTTTGTGTATTGTTCGCCCATGTTTTTACTTTTACAAGATCAATTAAGGTTTCACCATCAAGCTGTCCTCGATCTTGCATGTATTGTGCTAAACGATAACGACATAAGTAGTTCGCACGTCCTTTTAATAAAGCTACTTGGGCATTACTCGCTAATGCTTTTCGAACCAAAGGAATGTCTTTATGAAAAAGTTGTTCTTGAAGATTTTTGGTGCCCGTAGAAACAATAATTTTTTTATCTTTTTCATGT
>JAESUE010000380.1 GCA_016763235.1 Pseudomonadales bacterium | reverse complement strand
TGACCGATTGCTTGCGTGCGGCGCGAGCATTAAAATCAACAGGTATTCTGACGGTAACTCCCCGGCATCGTCCGTTAATGCCATCTGAGTTGGCAGAACACGCCCCAGAAGCGAGGCAAAAGCTTTGGGCTCATTGTCAGCGAGGTTTTTGATTCGGAGTCGGTGCCTATAAGCTCACCGCAAACGCCCAAAGGCGACAGCCCCGAAGTATTACAGCGAATGTGGCAAAGCCATCAGGCGATTCAGCGTGAAAACAGATTAAACCTCACCGAGCTTTATCATGAAATTACTGAGGCAGCCGAGGAGTTAAGGGGCAGCTATGTTCATGGATTGCTAAGCTTAGAGCAAAGAGTCGAAGGGGAAAAAATCCATCACTCTTCATTGTCGATGTTGCTAAATAAACTAACGCCGAGCAGCCGAGCCAATAAAGAAATTATTGAAGAAATTAAAAGCGGCTCTGCCGATAAATTGTTTATAAACCTTTCTATTTTTAGATCACTACCGGATGTATGGGGGATTGATCAGGTATTCCCCGTCGTGCCGCTTGAACACTTAGATAAACCACTAACCAGGCAGGTCATCCTTCAAGACGTAACATGCGACTCGGATGGAAGGATAGATCAATATGTTGATGGCGAGGATGTTGAATCAAGCCTGCCTGTCGCGGAAGATAATACAGTCTCTGCTGCTCTTTATGGATTCTTCTTGGTTGGTGCCTACCAAGAAATATTAGGCGATAACCATAATTTATTTGGGGAAACAGACACCGTAGATGTGGAACTAAGTGCTAACGGGGAGCTTGTGTTTTCCTACCCTGAAAAAGGCGACAGTATTTCCAGCGTCTTAGAAAGCGTTCATTTCTCAACGAAATCTTTAAACGATGTTTATCAAGGCCACATCGCGGGTCTTGAAATGGAAAGCGAACTAAAAGAGCAGCTGGGTGATGCGCTGGGTGCCGCAATGAATAAAACGCCCTATTTATCGAGAGGCTAGGCGAGGCGTAGGCGTCCACTAAGGGTTTTCAATTGAACCATTCATGCGCAACAAGCCCTTAGCGTTTCTTGCTTGTTTACGAAGGTTTTTATGCCTAATTATGTGTCGTGTTTTTCCCGCATGAATTCAACATAACACTCAATAATAATCTGCAGAATTTGTTGAGCGGGTGTTCATTATTGGGTCTAGACTTAAGTCAGATAAGGATCTTAGATGCTTGGTTGATAGCGAAATAATTTAATATCGACGTGCTGCAGGATGGTCAGAATGCAAGACATAAGGAGCGAAATACTCGCGTCGGAGCGTGCTACGGCATTAGCCACTGCAAGGTTTGACCACGGCTTTGAACAAGCAAAGGCATCACTGTCGGTTATTGCGAGAGATGATATATACATCTCCGTAGCGGGGATTTCCCTGCAGCCAAGGGGTTCTTCTTACCAGCATTTACTGGAATCAAACAGTGTTTCTGTTATGCAAGAGTTTCACGGAGAATATCCAGGTGTACTTTTGTTATTGATGGAACCTCATCATTGCACTCAAATAATAAACAGCTGTGTCAGGGATGGGATTGGTAGTGACATCGTGTCGGAGGTAGATAACGACACCGTTTGTGAGCTGGGGAATATAATTCTCAATTGCACGCTAAGAACAATTTCTATTTTAACAGGAAATCGTCTGCACTGTTCGCAACCACGGCGACCGACCCTTGAATGCATTAAAAAAGGTTTCTCGGAGTCAGGGGTTTATCAAAGTGATATTTTCGCAATTGACATTAATTATTGCGGTGGTGGAAATGACATTGCTTTTTCCGTACCGCTTAGTATGAAATTACATCTTGGGGATAATGCCCATCTTAAACGCTGGGAAAATATGGCATACCAGTCAATTGAAACTCGGCAACTATAGCCAGATGGAAAATAATAGCTAGATGCAAAATCTTTTTTCTTTTAAACATGTTGTAGATGATCTGAATATGGGATTAATCGTCCTCGATGATTCTGCAAATGTGATTTACATTAATTCTTGGGTAGAAAGTGTATCCGGGTTTTCGCCGGATGATATTTATGGGGAAAACTTTGTTAAAGTCTTCGAGGGTATTAATAAAACCAGAGTATGGGAATCGGTTACAGATGCCTTGATTTTTGGTTTGTCGAGTTTCATCTCTGCAAAGTTTACCGAATTACCCTTTGCATTTTATCAACATGGCCTTAACGGCATCGAATATTATCGCATTAAACAACGCATATCGATTAAACCTTTGCAGTTTTCATCGGGTCTTTTTGGCTGTGAAATACTGGTTCAAGATGTCAGTGATGTTATTAAGCGAGAAGATGCATTGAGGCATGCCTCTTTGAAACTCAATACGACGGCACATGCGCTGTCCCGCGAGCGGGATACGCTTTCCGCAATTCTCGATAGTTCAGAAAGTGCGATTATTTCTTTTGGAGAAAATGGTCAAATTCATCTTGCGAATAAAGCGGTGAAAGCGGTGTTTGGTTATGAGCCAGATGAAATAAAACGGATTTCATTTTTTAGTCTTTTTTCAAAAAATGGAGAACCCTCTGGTCAGATCCCCGATATTGACACACTATTTTTAAATTCATCATCCAATATTAATGGCTGCCCCGTCTTAGTTGCATATAAAAAAGATGGCTCTTACATGCAGCTTGAACTGCAGGTTGGCCTTGTCAGTGAAAGCCCTGTTGGTGAGAGAATGGTTATCGCGCGCGATGTTACAGCGCGCTTACAGCTTGAAAAAACGCTAAAGAACAGTGAGACGCGTTTTAAGGCTCTAGCAAATATTGCTCCGGTTGGTATTTTTTACACCGATATGCATGGCCTGTTCAGGTATGTAAACGAAATGTGGTCGAGGATAACAGGCTTACCACTGGAGGAAATGCGAGGAAAGCGTTGGCATGAGGTGGTTTATAGCAAAGACGCTGATATGGTGATGGGAAAATGGCTGCAAAGCCAAGCTGATGGGTCGCCTTTCGCCAGTGAATTTAGATTTAAATCTGGGTACAAAGTTGTATGGGTGTTATGTCAGGTGTTGGAAGAGCGTGATGCCTATGAGAATGTTATTGGTTATGTTGGAACGATCACTGATGTCACCGCGCAACGAGAATCGCGCAACCAAATCGAAATGCTGGCATTTTATGATCCCCTGACAACACTGGCTAACCGGCGGCTTTTTCGTGACAGGCTTGAGCATGCGGTTTTAAGTGCAAAACGAACGGGGACTAAAATTGCGCTGCTTAATTTGGACCTTGATCACTTTAAAAGAATAAATGATTCGCTCGGCCATGATACCGGTGATTTATTATTAACAAATATTGCAAGTAGATTAAAAGAATGTGTGCGAAGAGAAGATACGACGGCCCGTCTTGGCGGTGATGAATTTGCAATTATTCTTGCCAGTATAGATTCGGCATCGGTTGCAGGCTTAATCGCAGAAAAAGTCATCAATGCGGTTCGAAAACCGGTCGTATTGCCTGAGCAAAATATCCAGATGACGGTGAGTGTTGGGATTTCTGTTTTTCCTGATGACGCACCTGATGCAAATGGTTTGGTGAAAAATGCAGACATGGCAATGTACAGCGCTAAATCTGCGGGCCGAAATCGTTTTGGTTTTTTCACCAAGGAAATGAATGAACGAATTGTGAACCGGTTTGCGATGGAGCGTGACCTTAACGTTGCAATAGAAAAGCAGCAGTTTTTTTTACTTTATCAGCCACAATATTGCGTAAAGACTCAGGATTTCATCGGGATGGAAGCGCTTATTCGCTGGCAAAGTCCAGATAGGGGTTTGGTTCCTCCTGATGTGTTTATTCATGTGGCGGAGCAGTCGAACCAGATTGTCGAAATTGGCGATTGGGTTTTGGACCAAGCCTGCGAAGATATGAAACGACTCCTTGATAAAAATATTGTTGATCCTGACTGCCGTATTTGTGTGAATTTATCACCGAAACAATTTCTTGAACCTCGCTTACCTTATGTTGTACATAGGGCGTTGCAGCAGTCGGGCTTGCCCGCGAGGAATCTTGAGTTGGAAATCACAGAAAGTATGCTGATGGAAAACTTGGATGTGGCGCTTAGTCTTGTTCGTTGTCTTAAGGGTTTTGGTGTGTATCTTGCGATTGATGATTTCGGAACGGGTTATTCTTCTTTGGGGTATTTAAAACAGTTGCCGGTGGATACGCTTAAAATTGATCAATGTTTTATTCGTGATTTAGTGCACGATGATCAAGATAAGGGAATTGTTTGTGCAGTGATAGCCTTGGCTCATAAGCTTAAATTAAGTGTTATTGCAGAAGGCATTGAGGTAGAAGAGCAGCTGCAATTTCTGTTGGAGAATGACTGTGATTACGCGCAAGGTTATCTTTTGAGTAAGCCCTTACTGTTTGATGAAGTCGTTGCGAATATCAAAAAAAATAGCAGCCTTGATGGTGGGGCCGAAAGTAATATTAGCTAGGTTTGGTTCTTACCAAACCTTCTCCCCTGTTCCGCGCTATACCAGAACAGAAGCCAGCTCTAACGTTTACATAATTGGCTTGCGGAACTGCAACACAAGCCACATCATCCTATTCAAACACGTTGAGCTCAAATTGCGCATTGTCCCAGAAAGTCCGGATTTATGTTCTTGTTAGAGTGCAGAAACTCAAGCGATAGCACAATTATTACTGTTTAAATAATAATGAAAATAGTGATATTGGCCTTAAGTCCAGGGGCTAAAGCGGCCAGTTTTCAAAGCGCAGCTATTAGGTGCGTTAGCTTTAAAGCAACCAGCGATTGAGAGCAGGTTTACCCCGCAGGCACGATGCCATTTCACCCCGAACAATGAATTACCACATTCAAGAGTGACAGTTTGGTTCCAATATTTAATATACAGGAAAGGGAAATGAAGGATGAATCTCTCACAGAGGTTTAGTGGATCGTTCTATTATGATCGCTGCCTTCGAATGCTTGATCACTTAAGCAGTCAGTGGGTGTGTGCTCTGTGTTTTGAGCGTTCTTGGTATACGCCTTTGTTTCAACTTCCCCTGAAAGTACAAGGGGTAACTCATTGGCTAATAACTGCATTGTTGGCGTATTGTAATATTTCTCTGCCGCCTCGATCGAATGCCACTCTTGAATGAGCAATATTTTTTCTGCTTGATCCAGACTGAAAAAGAACTCATAACTAATGCACTCTTCAGAGCGCAGAGCTGCGTTTGTCATGTGCACCATGATTTCTTGTGCATACTGTTTTTTATTAGCGTGGACTGGGTACGTGCTATGGATTATAACCACTGCTTCTACCTTTTTCATTGAGGTTCAGATCCATCCTTTGCGATTTATTACACATCCTTTAAATTAAAGTATATCTATAGAATGGCTATTTTTTAGGCGTGCTAACAAAAATTTACTATTTGCTTTAGAAAGGATAGGGGATGTTATGGCGAGCTGAGCCTGATGCAAAGAAGAGGCTGCGCAAGCTTGTGTGATGGCTTGTGCAGCTCTTAGAGAGGGAATCATGAATTATAGTTTGTAAGCCACTCCCAACATGAAAAGATCAGGGCTTAAGCCCAAGGTCGAAGTGAGGTTGCCGAATAGTTGGGGAGAGGTTGCAACGGTGAAGTCTATATCTAATAGCATTTTTGTATACGTTGCTCGAAGATGATATTTATCACCCAGTTTATATTCGCCACCGAGTTGAAAGGAAAACCCGAAGGTGTCATCAGCTAAAAACTTGATGCTAGGGTCAAGTTGAATGAGCGATTCTTCCACATCAATGTTTTCAAACATGGCGTAGATAAGCCCGATGCCGCCAACGAGCGTAAGGTTGGTTTCAGGTATTGCATGATGGTATTGGCCAAAAATAGCGAGGGGAATCATATCTGTTGTGCCGCCCTTGAGCTCACCTGGTATGCCTGGCATGCCAGTAATAAGAATGTCGTGGGTGGGGGGGAAGGCTAGGTAGGTTTCAATGGCCAGTTTTTCACTCAGCATGTAGGTCAGTCCTATCCCTGGTATGGTTTCGGAGCTGGCACTTATATCCAAGCCCGGTATGACGCTATTGTTGAGATCGGTAATGACGGGCTCTTTTTTATCGGCAGGGGCGATGTGGATAAGCATTGGGGTGATAAAAATGTCTTTGGCTGCTGCCGCCGAAAGGTTATTACTCATAAATATTGAAAGAGAGATTAAAGAACATGATTTTAATAAGGTTTTTAGTTTCATTCTGAATACTTCCATTTTTGGAGAATCGGGATCAATTAGTATAAATACTAGAACACTGGTTTGCGCGAGGGGTTTATTTAGCGCTTTGCTTACGAAAATCTAACGAAACAGGGTGGTTGGCGTATGTTCTTGTATCGTTATGTAATGTTCTTGCTGAAGAACAAGCGCTGTTTTAGCGTTATTGTTATTGTGCAAGGGAATATACTTATGCGTTATGGGTCTATATGGTTTTTCCATCGGGCTTGTCCGCTGGCAGGGTTTTGTATATAAGTCATCCCCGTGTTTTCCTGTGGATAAGTGTGATTTAGCTATGCTCTCTTTTGATGTGATCCTTCCCGCGCTACTGGGTGGCGTTCTTATTGGTTTGTCGGCCTCCGTATTATTGTTGTTTAACGGGCGTATTATGGGGGTTTGCGGAATTCTCAACCAGGCCATCAGTTTTAAAGGTGGGGAAAACCTTTGGGCGTGGTTGTTTTTAGTGGGATTGCTGATCGGGCCACTAGTGAGCGATGCCTTTTTAGGAACGTCTCAGCCGATGTTTGAAGAAAGAACGTTTTTGGTGACCGTTATAGCGGGCTTGTTAGTAGGTTTTGGCACGTCTCTTGGTTCAGGTTGTACCAGCGGGCATGGCGTTTGTGGTATTGGCCGCTTGTCTCAGCGCTCCATTGTCTCCGTTGCTGTGTTTATGTTGGCTGCGATGGTGACGGTATATCTTTTTCGGCAAGTTCTAGGAGCTGAATGATGCGAAATATCATAGCCTTGTTGGCAGGTCTTATTTTTAGTATTGGTTTGGCGCAATCAGAGATGATCAACCCTGATCGTGTGCTTGGGTTTTTGGATGTTCTGGGTGCCTGGGATCCGGCCCTGGCCTTTGTATTGGGTGGCGCGGTGATGGTTACGGTAGTGACATTCCGCTTTATTTTGAAGCGTACGCACCCGTTATTGGACAAGGAGTTTTACCTTCCTACGAAAGAGTCTTTAGACGCCACTCTGATCATCGGTGCGATTATATTTGGAGTTGGATGGGGTTTATATGGGTATTGCCCTGGGCCTGCACTAGCCGCTATTTTATATTTTGAACCATCCAACATTCTTTTTGTATTATCTCTCTTGGTGGGAACTGTCGCAGCTCGGAAGTGGGTCAGCCGTCACGCTTGAACGTAATCTGAACGCTGCCTACCGCTGGTCATTTTGCAAAATAAGCTCGGCGGCTCTTTCCGCAATAACCATGCTTGTCGCATTCGTATTACCACTAATAAGCGAGGGCATTATGGATGCGTCCGCAACCCGTAAGCCTTGTATTCCCGATACCCTGAGCTGCTCATCTACCACTGCTAATGGGTCGTTTCCCATTTTGCATGTGCCTACAGGATGATAAATGCTCTCGGCTTCTTCCCGGATAAATTCGGCAATCTCAGCGTCGCTTTGCTTGTCCTCCCCTGGCGCTAATTCCTTCTTTCGATAGTCTGAGAAAGCGTGGGTTTCCAGTATTTCTCTCCCCAGCTTTACGGCTTTAATCATGGCCTTCAAGTCTTCCTCATTTTCCAAAAAGTGATAGTGGATCTTGGGCGCATCCGAGGCATTAGCGCTATTCAGTAGGATTTCCCCTCGGCTTTTAGGCCTGAGATTGCACAAATGAAGAGAATACGCATGGCCGAGCGGTGGTTTTGATCGGCCGTGTTTTTTTATATACATGGGAGTGAAATGCATTTGAATGTCTGGCCTATCCATTTCAGCATCACTTTTTATAAAAGCCCCGACTTCTGAGGTATTGCTGGAGAAAAAGCCGTTTCGATTTTTAAGGTATTGGAAGGGAGCCTTAGCGGCTTTTAAGGCAAAGCGGGCAGACAGGCCAAAACCAGCGGGCTGCTTATTCTTGTGCCTGAGGATAATATCCAAATGATCCTGAAGGTTTTTGCCAACGCCTTCTAAGGGGTGAATAAGTGGAATGTCGTGTTTAGCAAGCTCTTCTTTGGGGCCAATACCCGAAAGCATCAGTAATTGAGGGGATGCAAAGGTGCCGCCGCAGAGAATCGTTTCCTTTTTCGAATGAATTCTGTTGATTGAGTTACTTTTAAGGTATTCCACGCCAATTGCTTTATGATCCTCTATCAGCAACTTAGCGGCATGGGCTTCGGTGAGTATGGTGAGATTCTTGCGGTGTTTGATGGGGTCAAGGAAGGCGCGGGATGCGCTCCACCGTTCACCGTTCAACTGATTGAGCTGGAAATAGCCGAAACCTTCTTGGTTCAGGCCGTTGAAATCAGGGTTATTCCGGTAGCCCAGTTCTTCACCGGCGCTTATAAACGTGCGGCTGAGAGCATCTACGTGATTAGGGTCATCAATGCATACGGGGCCACCTGTGCCATGAAGGTCGCTATTGTGAAGTGCTGTACCGCAGAGGTTGTCGGCTGTTCGAAGTTGGTTTTCTTGGCGTTTAAATAGTGGCAGTAGCGTATCCCAGCCCCAGCCCGTGTTTCCCGCCGCAGCCCAGGCATCGTAGTCTTCCTTTTGCCCGCGAATATAGACCATTGCGTTAATGGCGCTACTACCGCCTAAAACTTTACCTCGGGGGCTATAAAGAGTGCGGTTATTTAGCTGAGGTTCGGGTTGAGAATGAAAGCCCCAGTTCAGTGTGGGGTGCCACATTAACAGGCCGATACCTATAGGCGCTTTTATTAGATACTTGTGCCGTTTGGCGCCTCCGCTTACTCCCGCTTCGAGTAAGCAGACTGTATTGTTTGGGTTTGCAGACAGACGGTTAGCAAGAACGCAGCCAGCCGAGCCGCCGCCGATAATAATGTAGTCAAACATGGGGGCTCCTGTAAGAAGGTTGGTATCGATCAGTTATCAACGCAACCTGAACAGTTACCGGGTTCGCGAAAGAGCTACTCAGTATGCACTTTAAGAATGAGGTAAGTGCTCGGGCTGCGTAATGAACAGGTTCAGAGTTACGACGCAGTGTCCTATAATGGTCGCCTGTCTTCAAGGCAGTGACCTTTGCACACGCGCTATTTTATTCTCGTACGAATGTTTCAAGCTATTTTTTGGATAAACCCCGATGAGTCAAGAATTTAAAAGTTTTTCCGCCGGTCAGCAGCGGCAGTCTGATGAAACACTGCTTCGTAGAGCAACCTATGCATCTGTGTTGGTTGCCAGTATCTTGATTGTGGTAAAAGCGGTCGCCTGGGTGTTAACCGGTTCAGTGAGCATTCTTGCATCACTGGTGGACTCGCTGATGGATGTCGTGGCTTCTGTTATCAATCTGTTCGCGGTAGCCCATTCCTTGGTTCCCGCTGACAGTGAACACCGTTTTGGCCATGGTAAAGTAGAGTCTCTGGCAGGTCTGGGGCAGTCTTTTTTTATTTTTGCATCAGCGGTTTTTTTGATTTTTAGTGCAGCCGACAGGCTTCAGAACCCGCAAGAACTGGCAGAATTAGGGCTTGGTACAGGGGTTATGATTGCTTCGATGGCACTGACTTCGCTTCTGCTTCTCTTTCAGCGTTTTGTGGTGAAACGCACTGGTTCATTGGCGGTAAAGGCCGATGCATTGCATTACCGGACTGATTTATTTACCAATGCTGCGATATTAGTCGCACTGGTTTTAAGTGTTTACGGATATTCTTTTTTTGATGCAATATTCGCTATGGTGATTGCTGTTTATATTGTTTATAGCGCTTGGAGCATCGCTTATGATGCTGTACAGATTTTATTGGATCGGGAGCTGCCCGATAATATTCGCGATCAAATTACTGAAATTGCAGAGTCGGTGCCTCGCGTGAAGGGTATTCATGAATTGCGAACCCGGCGCTCTGGTATTACTTGTTTTATACAGCTACATATCGACCTTGATGCGACAATGAGCCTACAAGAAGCACATCAGATATCAGACTTGGTAGAGGCGGCAATTTGCGCAGAAATTCCCAGTGCCGATGTGATCATTCATGAGGACCCGATGGAAGATTTCTTGAAGTCAGGTTGATAGAACGCAGTGCGAAATATCAAGCGCTGAGGTAACTATTCAGCTCACGCTCAAATTTGAATGCAATCTGAACTCTTACAGGGTTCGCTGAGGTGTTACGCGGTGAGTA
Organism: Pseudomonadales bacterium; assembly: GCA_016763235.1. GTDB lineage: Bacteria > Pseudomonadota > Gammaproteobacteria > Pseudomonadales > UBA3067 > UBA3067. The sequence continues at coordinate 4,772 of JAESUE010000380.1, read as the reverse complement.
AGTGGAAACCTGGCAGATTGTCTTTTTTATCTTGCATAACCCAATCATAAAAGTGTGTGGCGCTCATGGCTTTTGCAAAATGGAAGCCTTGGCCGACTTCGCAGTTCAACAGTTTTAACTGTGATAATGTCGCAGCGTTTTCAATGCCTTCAGCCACCACAGTGAGGCCAAGCTTGTGCCCAAGCATGATGACAGTTTCGGCAATGGCCTGTGCCTCGGTGTCGGTTTGCATTTTTAGAATGAAGGACTGATCCACTTTTATTTCCGAAAATGGAATACGATGCAGCTGTAGCATGGAAGAGTAGCCCGTTCCAAAGTCATCGATAGATATTTGAAAACCCTTAAGTCGGAGCCTGGTTAAGCTATCTAAGGCTTTTACCTGTTCGTCCATGACAATGGACTCGGTAACTTCGAGCACCAGTTTTTGAGGTTTTATCTGATGCTCTAACATAAGGGCGAATATTTTTTCCGGTAAATCAAGCATATTAAACATACTTGCCGGCATGTTGACGGAAATTTGAATGTCGATACCGTGATTCTGCCAGACTTTTGCCTGCTTAATTGCCTGAGTCAGTATTTTCCAGGTTAATGCATCAATAAGATCGTGTTGCTCCGCTATGGGGATGAAGTGTGCCGGAGAGATAATGCCTAGTTTCGGGTGAATCCAGCGACAAAGCACCTCAACCCCTACCAATGCTTGGTCTACCAAGGCGAGTTGAGGTTGATAATAGGCCTTAAACTCATCGTTCTTGATTGCCTTGCGGATATCTTCCGGTAGGAATGCTTTGTTTTTTTGTTGCGGCACCACCTTGTTTTGCCCGCTTTCTTCAATCCGTGACTTTAATAATTCGTGTAATTCAATGATGCGAAAAGGTTTCGTCAGGGAGCCTTTCAGGTTTAGCTCTTGCTCTACGGCTAACTCTTCTGCCGAGTGGAGGACGCTGCCATCAAAGCCGCTGATAAGGATAATAGATGCTTGGCATTTTCGTCGCGCTAGGTCGCGAATAACCTCAATGCCGTCGATATCAGGCATATGCAAATCGAGAATAATAGTGTCAGTATCCTCCTCATAGTTTTTGTAAAACTGACTGGCGCGTTGGTAAGACTGTGTATCAAACCCCAAGCTATCTCCGACGTTGCAGATGAGCTGCCCGATGCCGTACTCATCATCGAGTACGCGTAATTTTGGCTGTTTAAAGGCGGATTTTTCCGTGGTATAAATATTTAGGCCGGGGTCGTTTTCTGCGAGCATTTCTGAAACCGTACTTTGGTGGTTCTCTAAATGCGCAATGTAATCGTTGTCATCGGTGGATATATGATTAATTAACCATTCATTTAGAAAAGCGAGCATGGCTTCATGAGGAAATAAACTCGGTAGATCAGAGTAAAGCTGTTTGAATCGATTTAACTCAGAGGCAAATAAATGATGGGCCTCAATATGTTTGGCTGTACCGGGGTAGTTGGTTTTTCTTAAAATGGCTTCTTCGCGGGAGAAGTGAAAATGGACGTAGTCTTGTAGTTTCTCAAACAGCAACAGAATGGGCGGGGATAAGTCATCGCTGGAGATGGCAAGCCTGTACTGCTCAATGATTGCAAACAGCGCTTTGTGGTCATCATCAATCGCATCAATGCCCACGCTTAGTTGTTTAGTCCAATTTATAGTTTTCATAGTCTCTTGATAGTTTCCGTTCCATCAGCGGCCCCTTACAATCTATCTGTAGGGCTTATCTCAAGAGAGTAGCGCTATTTTCTGAGGCAGAAAAGGAGAATTACATTAAAGACGGGTAATAGTTTTGTATCGCACTACTTTTTGTCACTGGCGTTATAAAACAGGGTCAAAATGTTGGCATCTTTGGTTAGAAGTGCCATTATGTCGCGCCAAAAAATGGCCAATGAGGTCTTTGTTTTACCCCTCGAAGTATTACTGTGTTAGGAGTATGTTGTGGCAGTGAATGAATCATTATTTGTACAAGAAGGAAATATTTTTACTCCCACGGCTTATGCCCATGGCCCGTGGGCTACCCACCTTCTACACGGTGGGTCTACTGGGGGAATAATGGCGCATGTGCTTGAGCAGTGTTCGCCGAACCCAGAGATGAGAATGGTGAGAACAACCCTTGATATGTTTCGCCCTGTGCCAATGACCCCGCTGCGTATTGAAAGCAGCGTGTTAAAAGAGGGGCGGCGCTTACAAATGGTGGAAGCAACGATCTATGCAGAAGAAAAAGCTGTTGCACGCTCAGTGGGAATTAGAATGAAAAAAACCCAGATTGCTGTGCCTGAAAAACACCAGCCTATCGACGTCATTCCCGAGGGGCCAGAGGGGCTGCAGGAAATCAAACTCTCAGGCGATACGCAAGGGAAGAGGCTGCCGGGTTTAAATTCGAACCTAGAAGTCAGGCGTCTCAATGGCTTTGATGGTAAAGGCGAGGGATGTGCCTGGTTTAAAATGCCACTAGCCGTTGTTGAAGGCGTGGAAAATAGCGCTTTTGTGCATTTGGGGGTTATTTCAGATTTTGGTAATGGTATTGCTCAGCTACTTTTGCCAGAAACGATGGGCATGATTAATGGCGATATCAACTTATACTTGCACCGTGACCCTCGTGGTGAGTGGATTGCTTTGAAATCAAAAGCGAGCATGAGCGAAACAGGCATCGGCGTGGTGAATACCCAAGTTTTTGATACCGATGGTTTGGTGGGGCAGTGTCACCAAGCAGTCATGGTGCAAACTCGTTGAACGCACAAAATCCGGCTCAAACTGAGCCTTTTCTTGCTATAAGCACCTCAGTTGGAAGGTCGGCTTCTGGGTGAAAAATGGAAAAGAAAAATGGCACAGTCATCTGATTCAGAGTTAGCCACCACACCGCTTAACGAGTTGCGTTTGTGGCAGCGTTATCATGTCCACCTTACTCTTCTCTATGGGCTGGCAATTCTGTTAGCTATGGTTTTTTTAGGGCAAAATGTCTACGACCTTCGGGTGAGCAGCGAGCTGTCGGCACTGCAAAAACGCCTTGTAGTGGTGGTGACCGCCTTGGCTGATTCTGTCGATGCTCGGGCCATTGAACAAGCCCCGCTTGATAACAGCGAGCTTAGTCCTGCGCACCAGAGCATGAAGAAAAAGTTTTCCAAGGTGATGGCCGAAGATGTCTTGCTGCAGAGTATTTATGTTTTTCGGCAAACTGATGAGCCGACGCAATTACGCTTTTTCGTTGATGTGGTGCGAAATGGCGTAGAGGCTGCGCCAGGGGAAGCGTACGATGCCAGCAGCTTATTGACCTTGCTGCAGGGTTTTTCTCAGCCAGTCGTGGAAGACCATCCCCAGTCAGACAGTTTTGGTACCAGCCTTTCTGGTTATGCACCGATTAGAAATGCTGAAGGGCGTTCAGTGGGTATGCTGGGCGCTGATATTAATGCTGACGATATTGAAATGGCGAAGCAAGAGGTTTTATTCAGTACGCTCTCGGTTTTTGGGGTTGTGGTTGTCGCGTTGGGTTTGTTGTCTTTGCTTGTCGCGCAGAATATTCGCAAACCATTGAATCAGATTATCGATGCAGCAGCGGCTATTTCAGAAGGGAAGTTTGATACACGCATTGATCTCGATCGTAAAGATGAATTCGGCATTATGGGCAGACAAATCGACAAGATGGCGATGCAACTTCAGCAGAGGGAGTTTATCCGTCAGACGTTTGGGCGTTATGTCAGCGAGGCTGTAGCAGAAGATTTGCTCAAGAGTGCGAGTGATACCACCTTGGGTGGAGAGGAACGCGTGGTCTCCATTCTTTTTTCCGATCTCAAAGGTTACACCACTCTCAGCGAACAGCTGCCACCCGCCCAATTAGTCAAAATGCTCAATGATTATTTTGGTGCTATGACTGCGATTATTGATGCCCATGGCGGTTGCGTTATTGAGTTTCTGGGAGACGGTATTCTGGCTGTATTTGGTGCGCCGCAACGAATGGATAACCATGCTGAAAAGTCTGTGCGTTGTGCGCTGGATATGCAAGAGAGAATCAAGACCCTGCCAGAAGATTGGAAAGTTGAAGCGCTTGGGGAATACTTTAGCCAGGAAGGGAAGCAGGATTTTGGTATGCGTATTGGTATTCACACCGGCTCGGTGGTCGCTGGCAACCTAGGCTGCCCATCGCGGATGAAATACGCAGTCATAGGGGATTCCGTTAATGTTGCCGCACGCTTAGAAGCCATGAACAAGGTTTTAGGCAGTGATATTCTCGTGAGCGGCGATACGTTTAATCAGTTGCCGGTTTCTGTTTCCAAGCGCCTACATTCTGAAGGCGTGCAAAAAATTGATGGTCGTGAGCGTAGCCTACCGGTGTATGCCGTAAATGTAGAGAGTGAGATCTAGAGAGTGACATGTAGTAAGGTCTTTAGTCGCCTCTTCTTAATGCAAATAGTAATGAATCGCATTTACATTATCATTTCAATCATTATAATGCCCTTGTCTTAAGTATTTATCACTGAATCTTAGAGGGGCGGTATGAACAACTTCAAATACGGTTTTAGGCTATTCATTTCTTTCTTAAGCATCTTGGGTGGTTATTGCTACGCCGACTCTAGAGAAAACAATCAAATGGGTGGTTATGGTGAACTTCACTATAACAACGTGTCCTCCACTGGCGAAAATGGTGACGAGAGCATCGACTTTCATCGTTTTGTTTTATTCTTCGGGCACGAGTTTAGCGAGGATATTCACTTCTTTTCAGAAGTAGAGCTCGAACACAGCATCGCAGGAGAGGATGAAAAAGGCGAAGTTG
>JAESUE010000379.1 GCA_016763235.1 Pseudomonadales bacterium | reverse complement strand
GCCACCTTTGGCTTATTCTTAATCACCACTTATGCGGGTCGCGTTTGGTGTGGATACGCTTGCCCTCAAACTGTCTGGACCAAAATTTTCATTTGGATAGAAACTTATGTCGAAGGAAGTCGTAATCAACGTATTAAGCTCACCAACAGTAAGTGGAGTCTAAACAAGGCTCAAAAACGAATCCTTAAGCATACATTATGGTTATTAGTATCACTCGCTACCGCCCTTGGCTTCCTTGTTTATTTCACCCCGGTCCAGGTTTTCATTGACCAGCTTGTTACATTCAACCTGAATACTTGGCAAACTTTTTGGCTCATCTTTTTCACACTCGCTACTTACACTAATGCAGGATGGATGCGCGAGCAGGTATGCCTACACGGCTGCCCTTATGCAAGATTTCAAAGCATCATGCTAGACAGCGACACCTTAATCGTTTCCTATGATGCCACCAGAGGGGAAGGCCGTGGCGCACGAAAACGAAATTCCGACTATAAAGAAGAAGGTTTAGGGGACTGCATTGATTGCATGCAGTGCGTACAGGTCTGTCCCACGGGCATCGATATCAGAAATGGCCTTCAATACGAGTGCATTACATGTGCCGCCTGTGTCGATGCCTGCGATCAGGTTATGGAAAAAATGGGTTATGAAAAAGGGCTTGTCCGATACACTACAGAAAACACCTTACATAACTTACCGACAAGAGGCCTGCTTCGCCCCCGAATCATTATTGTTTCAATTCTTTTAGGGATTGTCGGCATTACGATGCTGACACTTCTTTTCTCAAGATTGCCCGTTGAGCTCACCGTAACTAAAGACCGTGGAGCGCTCTATCGAAATACCTCGATGGGTTTAGTAGATAATAATTACATGCTAAAAATCATGAACAAATCCCAACAAGCAGAAGTTTATCGTATTTCTGCCAGCGCAGTGAATGACCTACATTATCAAGGTCCCAAATCATTAAGGGTTGAAGCAGGTGAAATTCGTACCATTCCTGTCAGCCTTGAAATAGATCCAGACTACCTGACTATCATAAATCAAAAGATACAATTCAACATCACCTCAGAACGCGACAAAAGTTTGAGCATACAGCAAACAAGTCGTTTTATTGGGCCTCTATGGGTTGAGCAAAATTAATGACTGAAAGATTTGATTCAAAACCATGGTACAAACAATTTTGGCCTTGGGCTATTATCTCCCTACCTGGCAGCGCCGTAATTGCCGGTTTGGCGACCTTGTATATTGCCTTCGAAAACCAGGATTCATTGGTAAAAGATAATTGGTACCAAGAAGGTAAAGCGATCAATCGCCGCGTAGAGTATGATAACAATGCTCGGGCCCTTGGCCTCAAAGCAGAAATTAAAGCAGACACGATAACTGGGGATCTTAACCTCAGCATGTCTCATTCAGGCCAGAGTTTTAATTTCCCTGAAAAATTATACTTGGAACTCATACACCCTACACTTGCTGAACGGGATCAGAAAATAATTCTCACCAGAACTCAGGCTCCTTTCTATCACGGGAATCTCCAGCAGGCTCTTATCGGAAAACGCCATATAAACCTTTCAAATAACGGCCTACCTCAACCGTCAGAAGATGGCAGCACTATAGAGCCGACTTGGCGCTTAAAAGGAACGACCGTTTTCCCGCTCAACGAACCACTTACCTTGGGCCAATAGATAGCAATGAAAAGCGGTGCTAATGATCGCTGTTTCCACTGTGGCCTTCGTATTCCCGATGGGCAGAATTTTCAACATGAAGTTTTGAATGAAATGCAAAGCTTCTGTTGCCCCGGCTGTTTATATGCGGCGAAAAGTATCATCGACAGTGGTTTATCCCACTATTATCGAGAACGCACCAGCCCTTCTCCCAATGCCTCCAGCAATAACCTTCTGACAGAAACTGAATGTTCTTTTTTTGATAAACTCGAAAACCAAACTGCATTTTCTACTGAAACCTCTGATAACGAACGAAGCACCCTGTTGTCTATCGATGGTATGCAGTGTGCTGCTTGCAGCTGGTTAATAAAAAATCGACTGCAAGAAATAGCAGGGATCACCGCCATCAACGTAAACCCAGGCTCTCATCAAGCCCGACTCAGCTGGCGGCCTGAAATAATCCCACTCAGTAGTATTTTGAATCACCTCAACTCACTCGGTTATCAAGCACAGCCTTTATGGCATCGGCCCGCCAATGATGCGTCAAACGAACTGCATAAAAAATCTCTGAAACGCCTCGGTGTTTCGGGCTTAGGCATGATGCAAGTGATGATGTTAAGTGTCGGTCTTTATGCCGGTGCATTCAGCGGAATCGAAGATATTTACGAAAGCCTGTTACGCTGGGTGAGCCTGTTAGTGGCCAGTGGCGTACTGCTTTACTCTGGCAGCCCTTTTTTTATTTCGGCTATGACCGGCCTGAAAAATAAAAACCTCAACATGGACCTGCCCATTTCCATTGCCTTGGCAGGCGCTTATTTCAGTAGTCTCTGGGCAACACTAAAAGGTGGCGGTGAAGTCTATTTTGACTCGGTCACTATGTTTGTTTTTTTTCTGGCATTAGGGCCTTCCTTGAAGCCAGAGGCCTGTATAGAGCAAATCTTACCGCTCAAACTTTACTGAAATGTATGCCGGAAACCGCTATTCGCGTTCAGGAAAATGGGGAAGACGAACTCACTTCCGTCCATAGTTTAAACCCAGGAGACATCATTCGTGTTAAACCCGGAAACACCATTCCTGTTGACGCCAGCGTTATTGACGGTGAAAGCAGTGTGGATGAATCCTTATTAACCGGCGAGATGAACCCAAAAACAAAGTCTCCTGGGGATTCAGTATCAGGCGGTAGTCAAAATATCGAAAGCCCATTACTACTAGAGGTCACGCGCCAAGTTCAACAGTCTCTTTTATCGAATATCATGCAGCTGATGGAACGAGGGTTAGAAGAAAAACCCCGTATTGCACTGTTCGCAGATAAAGTTGCCCGTTATTTTGTTTTGGCCTTACTGCTGATTGCCAGCGGCGTGTTCACGGCTTGGTGGTTTATTGATGCAGAACGCGCGTTTTGGATCACCCTTTCGGTTCTCGTCATAACTTGCCCCTGCGCCCTATCGCTGGCTACACCTGTTGCACTCACTGCCGCCAGCAACCTGCTGATGAAAAATGGAGTGCTATTAACGCGCTCCAACGTGTTGGAAAAAATAGTTAAAGCCGACACCGTCGTATTCGATAAAACGGGCACACTGACGCAGGGGAAATTTGCATTAAAAAAAACCTATCCCCTATCAAGCTATAACGAAGAACAATGCCTGGTGCTGGCCGCAACGCTAGAAAAAAATTCTGAGCACCCCATCGCCAAGGCTTTTACCAATCCACTGCTCTCTCAGTCGTTACCCATTTCTAATAAAATAAAAAACTTTCCCAACCAAGGTATCGAGGGCATCATAGATGGGGTTTTATACCGAATTGGTAAAGCCGAATTTACGCAAGCACTATGCCCTTCTAACACTCAGGATTATCCAAAAACAAATGAACTTGGCGCAAGCCAACGAATTTTTCTCGTCTCATCACGGGGCCCTTTAGCCTGCTTCGATATTGAAGACCCTCTTCGGCAAGAAATCCCTGGGGTATTAAAATCTCTAAAAGCTCTGGGGCTATCAAGCGTGATGCTCACTGGGGACCCTTCTCCGTCTGCAAAAGAACTGGCAAAGTCTCTGGAATTTAATTCGGCTCACATAAACGTTTCTCCAGAACAAAAAATGCAATACGTGCGCTCACAGCAAGATAACCATCACCAGGTAATTATGCTTGGCGACGGCATTAACGACGCCCCTGTGCTAGCTCAGGCAGATATATCCTTCGCAGTATCCAGCGGTACTGAACTGGCAAAAAGTAGCGCCGATGTAGTGTTGCTGAACGAGAACCTAGAATTACTTCTGACCACAAGAGAGGTGGCTGAAAAAACACTGCGTATTGTTCGCCAAAATATAGCGTGGGCTATTGCCTACAATGGCATTGCCTTACCACTGGCGGCTACGGGCTTTGTTCAACCTTATATGGCTGTAATTGGTATGTCTGCCAGTTCTTTGGTGGTAGTGCTAAACTCTCTTCGACTACGCTAAGGGCTTATTAAGAAAATCTCAGACGAGTACAGAACAGGGTCTTTTCAATAGCCTTCTCGTCATTCATTGTTCACTTTTTGTATTAACGGCTGCTATGGAAACACTGTTCATTCTCATTCCTTTAGGCCTCATTCTTCTTGGTTTCGCTTTCTGGGCGTTTATTTGGGCGGTGAATAAAAATCAATTCGACGATTTGGAATCACCAGCGCAAGATATTATTTTTGATGACCGACAATTCGAAGAAGAACGCAAAAATTCAACACCCATACAACCTCAAGCCGATGCTGATATAGAAAAAAATGATTGACCCAGCCATTCTTTTTACCGCGCTAAGCATCGGTTTTTTTGGCAGTACCCACTGCCTGTTTATGTGCGGTGGCATCGCTTCGGCTCTCTCTTTTGCCATTCCCTTACCTCAAAGCCAATGGAAGCTTAGCGCTTACCCTGTTTTATTTGGTTTAGGCCGCATATCTAGTTATGCCATAGCTGGAGCTATTTTTGCCGGACTGGGCAGCTACCTCAGCTTAACCTTTGGTGATACAGGCATTGTAGTAGTACGCAGTGCAGCAGGGTTGATGCTGATACTGATGGGCTTATACGTGGCAAATTGGTGGCGCGCGCTATCTCACTTGGAAGCGGCAGCCGGCGGGCTATGGAAAAAAATCTCACCTCTTATTGAGAAGCTCAAGCCTATTGATCGTTTATGGAAGGCTTACGCCATTGGGGGCGTGTGGGGGTGGCTACCCTGCGGGCTAGTCTATAGCGCCCTGATATGGTCATCATCGTCTGGAAACGCCTTAGAGGGCGCATTGGCTATGTTATTTTTTGGCTTAGGAACCCTGCCTGCACTGTTTGCAACAGGGCGTTTCGCCACCACCTTTCAAGGTTTATTTCAACAAGCCCGTTATCGTCAACTGGCCGGTTTTTTTATTATTTTATTTGGACTATGGACGATATCAGGCCCCTACTTGATTAATCCACACCACGGGCATTTACAGTAAACCATTTACGTAACTATTCAGCTCACGCTCAAATTCGTGCATAACGGTGTTAAAAAATGATCATTTATGCGTATAAACTCACATTTTTCGCCTTGTTCTGCGCAAATTTGAACAGTTGTAGGGTTCGCTGAATAGTTACCCATTTACTAACGTTCGTAAGAATCAAGCCGCCGTTCCAGCTCCGCCATTCCCACCGGAAGATCAACGCCATAATTTAAACTACCGAGACTGGCACCTAGTGCGTGCAATGTTCTAAATAAATTATGACTTCGGCACTGCTCTCCCATTTGACCGATGCGAACAATGGGTGGGCCAAAAGACCCCGAAATTTCTACCCGATAACGTTGGGACATGGTTTTCAATAATTGCAGGCTATTTATATTTTCAGGTAAATTAATTCCTACCACTGAATTCAATCTGGCGCATGGCTCGACAAACAGCGACAAACCCATGGCTTCGATACCGGCCTGCAAGGCCTGAGAGCAACTGCTGTGGCGCTCAAAACGACGGGGCAAGGTTTCTTTGCAAATAAGCCTTAGCGCTTCATGCATGGCTAAAATACCCGAAACAGGTGCAGTGTAGTGGTAGGATTTTTTATACCAAAACTGATCTGCCAATTTGGCATCCAAACACCAATGCCTCAAACGATCTTGGCGTTCCTCTATGGCCTTCCAAGCTTGGTCCGAAAATGCCACCAGAGAGACGCCCGGTATAGAAGACAAGCCTTTTTGCCCACCAGTAATCACGGCATCTATTCCCCAGTCATCCATATCCAGAGGCATCGTGCTCAAGGTACACACTGCATCGACAATCACCATACAGCCGTATTTTTTCGCCAAAACACCAATTTCAGGCAATGCCCTGTTATGAACGGTGTTAGATGTTTCCCCCTGAACAATGGTTATTATATCGGGTTGATATTGCTTGATTAGTTTTTCAACTTCACCCGGCGACACGCCTTCCCCCTCCGGCACCTGCATTCGCAGAACATCTCCTTCCACACGCTCAGCCATCTCAGCAAGTCGTTGACTGAAAAAACCGTTACAAATGCTCAGAACTTTACTGCCGGGTTTAACAAGGTTAACAACCGCCATTTCCATAGCCGCTGAACCTGGCCCAGCTACACCCAATATGTGCATTGATTCCGTTTGAAATACGTAACGAGACATCGCCTTTACTTGCTCGATGACTCGCGCAAGCGTATCACCGAGATGATTGATCACAATGGAGTTTGCTGCTGCTACCCGAGGGGGAATAGGCACAGGCCCCGCCCCCATCATTAATAATGGCTCATCGGGAAGAATACTATCCAAGGGAATGATGTTTTCGGGTATACCAATGCTCACTTGAGCTCCTGCTTAAAGTATCGACGGTGTGGATTTTTGTTCAGCATAACACCACCTAAAATTGTAACTGTTCAGATTGCGCTAAAATTCGAGCAAAACAAGGCGAAAAATGTGCGAGTTTGGGCTTAAGCTAAATAGTTACCTTCGATTCAAGCCATAAGTGTATACAAATTATTTCCGCCATTTACCCAAATTCACCAAGGCAGCTCAGAGCCATCATAATTAAAAAATTTCCCGCTTTTTTCAGGTGTGAGGGTATTTAATACATCCCGCATTCCTAATACACTTTCCTTCGCCTGTATTAAGCCGTTCGGGCCACCCATGTCTGTCTGCACCCAGCCCGGATGCAAAAGTGCTACTTTTATGCCTTCAGGAGCAAGGTCCACAGCAAGGCTCTTACCCACAGCATTAAGAGCCACTTTACTACTGCGATAAATGTAGCTTCCTCCGGAGGAGTTATCCGCTAAGCTAGCCATTTTACTGCTCATTAGAGCAATGATTTTTTGCTTTCCCAGTAGCAGATTAGGCATTAAGGTATCAACCAGCTGAAGAGGCGCAATAGTGTTGACCGCGAAAACCTGCATCCATTCATCACTATCATCAACGCTTGACCCCAATCCTGCCTGACTGGAACCACCGTATACACCGGCATTGCTAAAGAGAATATCAATAGGCTCGCCGCGAAGGTTTTGGGCTAAGCGCTGAATACTCTCTGCACGGGATACATCCAATGGAATAACACGCACTCGACCAGAAGATTGCGCAGCAAGGCGAGATAGCTCAGCAGCACTTTCTGGAGCACGACAGCAGGCCAGGACATCCCAGCCGTCACTGCTAAATTGCCGCACCAGCTCCAAGCCAAGACCCCGATTAGCACCCGTAATCAAAATTTGTCCTGCTTCCATTTTATATTGCCTCTCTTAAAAAAAACTGGGGATAAAGATAACGTTCTCGTCCGTAATGTTTCGCTAGAGCACGGGTCAATAGTTCTGCCCGTTCTGGTAACGCATTGCTTAAATACGTATCGACCTGTTCAAATACCTTATCTTTAAAATGGCATACGTCACCCGTTTCACCATGAAGGTTATCTGCACTGACGTTAAAACGTAAACCGCAAGCTTGGGATAAAATCCACTCGACAGCTTGAGGTTTTATTTCCACCTGCTCAAACAAGCGCTGCTGCTCTTCGTCCCGCCCATCCGGATAATACCAATAACCATAATCAACCAGCCGACGTCGCTTCGCTCCCGCAATACACCAGTGAGCCAGCTCATGCAGCCCGCTGGAAAAATAATCATCACGTGCTACGACACGGTTATAAGAACAGGAGGCATCGCTGGGTAAGTAAATAGGTTCAGCTGCACCCCATTGCAGAATAGTATTTTCTGAACCTTCAAATAATTCTTTAAAAACATCCGCAATAGATTGAATATTAAGGATTTCATCCGAATAAAAAACCATTATATTGTATTCTTCCAGAAAATATCTCATACCAACAAAAATAAATCACGTGCAAAACAGCAACATTCATTTACCTAATACACGAATCGTTACAAGAGTTCACAGCCAATAAAACCGACTGTCACTATACTAGAACTATGGTTAGGGTTAGGTGTTAATCAAGGAAAGACAACACACAACTAGATACCAAATGCCAAGAAACTGAGGGAAACAGCGCGTTACCGACCCAAGCGCTTACCATGCCCTTCCATTCAACACAATTGCGGATGATGTGATGAAAACTCAGGTAAATACCCCCAACAAAGACAATGTAGTTTATCTTTTTTCCGGTAAGACCAACATTGATTTTGAAGAAAATAAAATCATGCGTATTTGCCCTGAGCTTGATGCTCTGGAGATGCTCTATACCAACGATTCCACCCCTGACAAGTTATACAGCCTTAAAATAGTATGCTGGGGGCTTAGAGAAAATGGCGAAGTAGAAGGTATGGTGCCTTGGTTAAACAAGATTGTACCCTGCTCTGAAATCAACGACCCCTTGAATGGTAGCTGGGAAGGTTATCGCGACCCCGGTATAGACGATGTTTTTTATGAACCACCTAAACACAAGATTCTTGAACTTGAAACAGCCGCTGAATATTACAAATATGTACCAGGATCTGATGATGAAATCATCCAGGAGATCCCCGACAGTATTGGCACCCATGCTGTGCTGACCACAGACCTTAGCGAGCGTTTTATGCTGATAGAAGTGAGCAGCTGGCGTTTGCTCGCTAATGGCACCGTACAAGGCATGCTCATTGATGAAGATAAGGTAGAGAGCACGCCAGTACTACTGGGAGACCCGAGCTTATATTCTGCCCAAAGCCACCATAGCTTTAAATATTTTTTCCAACACCGGATTGCAAATAAAATAAAAGAACAAGACCCAGAGGCTCTGGCAGCTATTTCTTTATTGATGGATCCGTAAAACCCAGCTTATCGTTTAGAGCTGCCCTTAAGCCTTTTCAATCTTCCTGATGTAATAGTGATACTGCTCGTCTTTTTTCTCATGGGCGAGCAAATCATGCCCCAGAAACTTACAAAACTTGGGGATATCCCGCTCCGTTGACGGATCCGTCGCTAAAATCAACAACACTTCATTTTCGGCCATATCGCGAATTTTGCTATGCAGCATCATCACCGGCTCAGGGCAATACAACCCGAGTGTATCAAGGGTATGATCAGGAATAGGCATGGATGTGGGCATGTAACCTCTAATAGATTCTTCATTATGCTCGAATCTTTCTTAACACTGCATTTTCTATCAACAAAGACATTATACGATATATAATAAAATGAGTTCTTGGCACCCGCCGCCCCTCAAAGCTTCCCGTAGAATGCAACAAGCCCTTTTTCTACGTATTCTTTAATAAACAGGATCCCGTATCAATCACCATGATTAAAGTATTAATTGAAAGACGCGTTATACCAGAATTAGACGACCTCTACCGCAAACTCAGTAAGGACACGCTGCTAGAAGCAGGCAAAGTGCCCGGATTCGTGACTGGGGAGGCCCTTAAAGACTGCCATAATTCCACGTATTATTACGTCATTTCGACATGGAAATCAGAAGTATTCTGGAACAAATGGCTGCATTCGGAACAGAGAAAGTATCTCTCCGCTCAGATCAGGCATGTACTGGAGAGGGATGAAAGCTATACCTTGCTACAACCTGCTGTGTAACACTTCAAGCACTCATCATGCCTCAGCTGCAGACCCTACTAAAAATCTCGCATGAGATATTACCACGGGCTTACCTTCCTCTTGCCAACAGGTCGTCGTCGAGTGGATCACTCGTCGCCCTACGCGATTCATCTTCACTTTTGCAAAGCTATCAACATCTTTTGAACGACTAAGGTACTCAGTGGTTTGATTGACGCACTTGGGAAGATAATCGTGAGCCACTGTTCCAATGATCATCAGCGTGGCGGAACATTCCATAAAGCTAGCCATAATCCCACCATGGAGGGCGCGAATAATAGGATTGCCGATATTTTTCTCTGCAAAGGGCAAACGAAAAATAATTTCACCGTTAATATTCTGCTGAATTTTTATATCCAGGTATTTGGCAAAAGGAATAGAACTCACAATATCAGCGGTATTTTTATCATCTAGAAGAAAGTCAAAATATTTAGCCATGCTTATTTACCTCCATTCACATCAGAAAAACGTGGTTTACTCATTAAATCGGGGCCTTTCGTATTGAGCATAAATGTGGCCGCCATATGCGCTACCGCAACGTTTTCTTCGCCCTCTTCGTAGGCCATACCACGCACAAAGGCAGCTGAGCTAGTTAAGTGATAACACTCCATTTCCGCCAGTATGCTCAAGCCTCTAGTCGTTGGACGCAAATAATCCATCCTTAAGTCCAAGGTGGCTAAGGCTGTCATCTTACCGATGGATGCCATCGAGCATAGCCCCCCAGCCGTATCCATTAACAGGGTGATAATTCCACCATGAATAGAACCAGTGACCTTGTCGCCCACAAACTTCTCATTGTAGGGCAAGCGCATTGATGCCTTACCTTCCAAGATATCAACCACCTCGAACTGATACTCCAAAAACCCAGGGTGGTTTCCCATAAACATTTTATGCATTGCTTTCATTTGTTCTGGGTCAAAAGCAGGGGCAGAAGGTTTTTTATCACTCAACTCTGATTCTCCTTAAACGTCATTCCAGTTGCTCCCACAGAAAATAGTACCAAGGAGCGCCGATTTTGGCAGGCAACTATAACTGAATATCTCTTAAAATAAAAAACGACACCAAATTAGCTGCCACCCAGCGAAAACATATTAGGAAAATACGATCAATAGGGAAATTACCACTTGCACCTATGTGACGAAACAATAACAAGACGTGCTTTCCGCCTTCAATTACAAGCACTTGCTTATTACAATAGCGCAAATACCTCTTGACAAAATAAATTAGCCGCTCCTCAAATACATAGATTTACTTCTTTTTGAAAAACACTTGACGGAAGCAAATCTCAACACTAATATACGCCGCACAAACAACATCATTGATGAGTTTATTCCTCGATAGCTCAGTTGGTAGAGCAAATGACTGTTAATCATTAGGTCCCTGGTTCGAGCCCAGGTCGAGGAGCCAAATAAAAAAACCACTTTAAGAGACTTCTTAAAGTGGTTTTTTTTGTGTAAATTACAGCGCACATAAACCTGCAGCTCCCCCAGCCAGAACGCCTTCATTTTATTTATCTATTCGTAAGCCTGCAGTAACCCAGGGTATATGTTAAACACCCGCACGGTGCAGGCATAAATAATCGCAACTATTTCAGCCCACCTCAACTCACGCTAAAACTCGTGCGTAACGGTGTTAAAAAACGATCATTTATGCGTATAAATCCACATTTTCCGCCTCGTTGTGCTCAAAGTTGAACAGCTACAGAGTGCGCTGCCAGACTAGAAAACACTAATACGCATTATCGTTATTGAAGCCCTTAAACATGGTCAAAAATACGATTTTTATATCTAACCAAATTGACCAGTTTTCGATATAGAACAGGTCGTATTCAACACGGCGCTGCATCTTGTCCACGGTATCCGTTTCACCGCGCAAACCATGAACCTGCGCCCACCCTGTAATACCTGGCTTTACCTTATGCCTTTGCATATAAGAAGCGATTACTTCCTTATAATGCTCATTATGGGATAACGCATGAGGCCTCGGCCCTACTACAGACATACGACCCTGTAGAACATTATAAAACTGAGGTAACTCATCAAGACTTGTTCGGCGCAGAAGTGCTCCGAAGGGCGTGATTCTAGAATCATTTTTCTTTGCTTGCTCTACAAAACCAACGCTTTCATCAGTACCCACGTACATGGTTCGAAACTTGTAAACTTTGATTTTTTTACCATCAATCCCATTGCGCTGCTGCTTAAACAAAACGGGGCCTCGGGATGTGAGCTTCACACCGGCACTGATCATTAGCAACAACGGAGATATGGCCAACAAAATAACCACAGATAAAATAAGATCTTCCATCTTTTTAACAAAAAGATTTACCTCGTCCATCCCCCCACAATTTAAATCAAGGGTATAGACTCCAGCTACCTCTGAAACCTTATGGTTCAACAGTCACAAATCAGACATATCTGGCGCATATCGAATGTCTACCGTGCTATGGCGCAACTCATAAAGAAGATCATGAATGCGCTGCCCTGCGGATAGAGGCAAACAAATCCACGCCTCCTTCACCCCTTTTTCTCGGATGTAACTTTCTAGGTCGGGGATATCCTCGATGCACGGTATCCCTTCAAAACCGTTCGGCGAGCAGCGCTTGGTAATCGGTACGATACCGATTACATCGTAGCCGAGCCAATCACTTCGCTGTAAGCGCTTCACGACCAACTCAGCTGTCGGCCCATTCCCCAGAATCAAGACTTGTTTCTGGTTCCACCCCTTTGAGCGTACTAGGCCAAGCACCGCATACACCAAAAGACGAAAACCAAGGGAGCCCATAAGACCAATCAACATCCAAAGGCCAATCCAAGTCCTAGAAAAATAGGTACTTTGTTTCGAAAACACCAACAAGGCAAATAAAACGGAGAACGCTAGAAACCAACTAAAGGTTAACTGGCCAAACAAAAACGCACGATTACGCCCACGCCACGAAACATATACCCCGGTAGAAGAACAAGCGACAAATACCAGTAATGCACCAATAAAAATTACCGCCTGATAAGGAGTTTCTACATCAAGACTCTGAAAGCGAATCAAAAATGCAAAATAAGCGGCAAAGACAGTGACAAAAAAGTCGAAAAAACGCGATGCAGAAATAGAAAAATAATCAAAGCGACTCATAGAACCCGAACCAAACAAGCTGAAATTTCCCGTGCGAATTGACAAGCCATCAGCACCCCATAACACCCAAGCTTACACGGCCATCGATATACACAAGCTGAATAAACCTAGGAAAAACCGTTAATTTTTCTGAATATCAGAGATAAACCATCGCCCGCCAACCATCCTTAGGTATTAGTTTGACGCGAGTCATGGTTTCAAGTCTGACCCTATATTAAAGTTCCACGAATTATCACAGGCAGTGCAACAAGCAACCTACCGCCTAAATATGGCCATCGACAATGGAATACAAAAAGACAGTAGCCCCCAGTCTAGCGTGGGACAGGGATTTTATCCAAAATAATAACATCGCTGGCCCACGGTATACATCATACCCCACCGCGATTCAGTTCCATGAAGAGTATGGAATAAAGGATTACGAAATGGCCGTAAAACGTAGCAACCAAAAAAAACGGCCGCTTTCGCTATATTTCCATATCCCCTTCTGCGACACCATTTGTTATTACTGCGCCTGCAACAAAATTGTGACTGCAGATAAAAAAAGAGTGAGGCACTACCTTGACCAGCTGATTCGTGAAATAGAGATTCAAGGCTCGCTATTTAAAGAAAATCGCCCAGTAGTACAGCTTCACTGGGGCGGCGGTACGCCTACGTTTTTTAGTCACTCTGAAATGACAGAGCTAATGTACCATACCGGGCGTAATTTCAATCTATTGGATAGCGAGCAAGCCGAATACTCTATCGAAATAGACCCCCGCGGCGCAGACATTGACACCCTTAGCCTTATACATGGCCTCGGCTTTAACCGAATCAGCCTTGGAATACAGGACTTTGACGAAAAAGTACAAAAAGCAGTTAATCGCGTACAACCTTTACCACTGGTAGAAAAAGTTGTGCACGCAAGCCGCGACCTAGGTTTCCAATCCATCAATATGGATCTGATATACGGACTACCCTACCAAACACCTCAAAGTTATCGAGAAACGATTGAGACTGTTATAGAACTTCAGCCTGATAGAATTTCATTATTTAATTACGCCCATTTACCCCATCGCTTTAAAACCCAACGCCAAATTAAAGATGAAACGCTGCCCACAGCCGACGAAAAGCTCGAGATACTTTGTGATAGTGCCAACACTCTTATGAGAGTAGGTTATGTATATATAGGCATGGATCACTTCGCAAAGCGCGAAGACAGCTTAGCCATCGCCCAGCAGCAAGGCCAACTACAGCGCAACTTCCAAGGTTACTCTACCGCACGCGAGGCAGACCTTATCGGCATGGGGGTTTCGGCAATAAGCCATATCGATAATACTTATAGCCAGAATTACAAATCGGCGAACCGTTATGAAGATGCCCTCACCGAAGGCCGCCTTCCCATTGAAAGAGGATACACCCTCTGCGCCGATGATTTATTAAGGCAAGAAGTCATTAGCCAACTCACCTGCCATAACCAAATTGATATCCCCAATATGGAAAAACACCACCAGATAAACTTTACAAGCTACTTCGAAGCCGAGCTGTGTGAATTAGACGCATACCAAAAACAAGGTTTACTTCAGCTGTCTCCAACAGTCATTACACTTACTGAGCTTGGTAGGCTTATTGTTCGCCGCTTGTGCCTTGTATTTGATATTTATAACAGCGGCTCGCAGAATCAAAAAAACACCTATTCTAGAATCATTTAAACGGGACAGAGCCTATTCAACCAAAGTAACACCTCAGTGTAATCTGATTCGTTACCAACCAACCGCCCTTAATACATATTATAGGGCCGTATTGCTCCTGAGAGGCATTCAACATCCTACTGGCCAATACAGCCATAGTTGCAGCACAGAACATGCCTGCAAACACCTCACTTCGAGCTAATGCACCTTGTTAGCACAATCCGCATGGATTATGCTAACAGCGTTGGTCTCCACACACTCAGACCAGCTAGCTACTAACTTTTCTTCTCCGTAATCTAGAGTAATCCATGCCTAAAACTCCCACTTGCCCCCATGGTTCTACCATGACCGTCACATGCTCTGATTGCAGCTTAAACCCCATCTGCCTTCCCATTGCAGTAAGTAAGGATGAGTTAATACAGTTAGATGAAATCATAAAACGAGGCCGCCCGATAAAAAAAGGCGAACATATTTTTAACGCAGGTGAAGGGTTTCGCTCAGTCTATGCAGTTCGTTCTGGCACATTAAAAACCTACACTCTTACAGAGAATGGAGAAGAGCAAATTACCGGCTTTTATCTCGCAGGCGAGATTCTAGGCATGGATGGTATTAATACAAACCATCATAGTAATTCTGCAAAAGCACTAGAGGCATCAGCGGTTTGTGAAATCCCCTTCGAACGATTAGAAGAGCTTTCCGCCAAAATCCCCTCGTTACAACGCCACTTTTTCCAGTTGATGAGCAGAGAGATTCAAGCAGACCAACAACTTATCATGCTGCTCAGCAAAAAACCTGCAGACGAGCGCATTGCCTCTTTTCTACTTAATCTTGGCTCTCGCCACGAAAACCGAGGCCTTTCAGGGGAACGGTATCGCTTAAACATGTCCCGAAGTGACATCGGCAACTATCTAGGGTTAGCAGTAGAAACCGTAAGCCGCACCTTCACCCGCTTTCAACAGAAATCACTCATTAAAACTGAGGGAAAAGAAGTAGAGGTGTTAGATAAAGAAGGGCTGCGCACTATATCCAACAAAGCTCGAACACCCTAAGCCCCTTCGTTCAATTATTATGAATAGCGTATCCAAGCCCAATGAAAAAACAAAAATAGGCCTTGCATTAGGCAGCGGGTCAGCAAGGGGCTGGGCACACATTGGCGTAATCCGTGCTCTCGAAAAAGCCGGCATTGAGTGCGACATTGTATGCGGTTGCTCAATCGGCGCCATCGTCGCTGCTGCTTACGCCAACAATTACCTCCACCACCTGGAAGCCGGCGTTAAAAAACTAGATACTTGGAATTTGCTGCGTTTTTTCGAGTTAAGCCTAAACACAAGAGGCTTTATTGATAGCAAACAACTCAATAATTTTTTTGAAAATTACGTTTGCTCCTCAGACCTCTTGATTGAAGACCTTGCAAAACCCTTTGCCACGGTTGCCACCGAACTAAAAACCGGTCGTGAAATATGGTTTGAAAAGGGAAACGTTAAAGATGCTATTTGGTCCTCATTTGCTCTACCTGGTTTATTCTCCCCAGTGAGCTATCAAGGTAAATGGCTTGTGGATGGAGGCCTGGTAAACCCCGTTCCTGTTTCGCTTTGTCGCGCACTGGGGGCAGATATCGTTATCGCCGTAAACCTTAATGGTGATTTGGTCGGCCACCGTAACCAACTACAAAATCTCTCGACAGAAAACAGCACTGACAACCCACCAAACAAAGACACCGATTTCATCGAGTCCCTTACTTCGATCATCAAAAAAACATCACTCTCTCTTTTTACACCCGACTATGAAGACAATCACGCGCCCCCCAGCCTAGTAGAAACCATGGCCGCATCAATAAATATTACCCAAGACTATATCACCCGAAGCCGAATGGCAGGCGACCCGCCCGATGTAATGCTAAGCCCCCGCCTATCAGAAATAGGCCTGCTAGAGTTTGGCCGAGGCAAAGAGGCTATTAGAGAAGGGGAAAAATGCGTGGAAAGGCTTTTACCTGAGATTACGTACCTGATTAATATATAGTGCCTTTAAGCTAGGCTGAGCGAGAGAATACCCGTTCTCTAGAAAAATTCTCTCGTTAAATTAGCAATATGCGAAAACCCATACCCATCATTTTACGGCCTATTTACCAAACAAATAAATCCCATATCGTTCACGTTTTGTTGTAGGCTCCCGAATATTCTAAACCTTAATTCGACGAGCAATATGCAAAACAATCAATTCCTACATCAACGCGACATACCTGGCATCAATCACCAATTCATCGACCAATGGGAAGGTATTCCGCTTACAGGGTGTTACCTCATTGAAAGCACTCTTACAGACAAAACAGCACCTGACAAAAGGCCGGTAATATTAATTCCCGGTGGGTTTGACCCGATAAAGGGAAGCTACAGTGCAAATGCAATCACAAAACTGCTGAACACTGCCGGCGTAAGTGCCGTTTACGAGCTGCACTTCTTTTCGCAAGGCGAAAGTGGGTATATAGATGTAGACCCAATTATTACCGACCTCTGCAGGCTGCTCACTGAAAGCAATCAACGGCCAGTTTTCGTAGGAATGAGCGCCAGCACATGCATGCTATCAGCAGCCATTAACGAAGCGTCAAAGCAAACCGATGATTTACGCGCCGCTGGAGCACTGCTTATTGGGGCCTATTTACCGGACAATGTTAACTTACTTGGCCGACTTCTCGCGCCATTTTATCTGCGTGAGAAAATGCATGAAAAACTGATAGCTCACTGTGGGCACCGCCAC
The DNA here is from genome assembly GCA_016763235.1 of Pseudomonadales bacterium. GTDB lineage: Bacteria > Pseudomonadota > Gammaproteobacteria > Pseudomonadales > UBA3067 > UBA3067. The sequence goes on along the minus strand of JAESUE010000379.1, from coordinate 19,395 downwards.
CTCTTCGATAATACTGACCGCATGTTCGGATGGTGGAAAACTTCCCCACCACTGCGAATTGACCTAAAGGCAAAACGCTTCAAGGAAATGTCTCAAAGAATAACAATAGATATAGAAACGTTATTTTTTAAGATTGATACGCTATCTATGTCAGGCAAGCGAATTTTGAAAAAAGCTTATAATGCCAAAATGGACAACCCTAAAATTCCGGGGCAACACCGCTCCCTACTCCATATTCCCGAATTCGACGAGCTTCTATGCACCTGCTGCCAACGGCTCATCGATAGTGATACCGCCAACAGGGCTTAAGGTATTTGGTAGCATATAATCACTTTGGTTTATCACGTTAAGCGCTCGGCCCATCGTGGAAAGCCACGATAAAGCGGATATTGCAGTGCCGCCTTGAGCTGTAATTCCACGATAGCGCTGGTCCAAAATTAGTGGTGCAAAAAAACCAAATTGTCTTTTCTTACAGCGGCCCCCTCAGTAGCACTCAGCTCAAGAGCCAAAACTTCTTCGAACGGAACTAGAAAAACACGTTCTGGAACATCAATTGAACAGCTGAAATAGCTGTTTCCACAAAAATAACGCTCCGTTTTTTGTAATCGATGGCGTACGGTATAAGCAAATTGGGGTGCTCATGCCAGTGATCAAAAGACTGAATATCCGATAGTGGTGTAAGTTTAAAATTCTCAAGCGATGAAAACTCCGCCACAGCCAAACGTTTGACACCGTTTACCTGATAGACCTTTGCCATATTACCCCCCAAATAAAGCATTGAAAAATGACTTCTATTTGAGATTCGCATTATAAGACTAAGTGGCCTTTTTCTATAATATTGATCCAATTTCACCCAAGCTCTACTCGTAGTTCCTAGAGGGGTTAATAGAATATCCAAGTTAATGTACAATCCTCACCCTTACAAACAAAGAAACCACACTCCACACCTTGGCAGGCGACTGAAAGAAACCCCAGTTCAATACAAGGAAAGGCATATTTTAACGCTGTTAAGTGCCGACTGTAGGGTTTCCCAACAATCTGCAGAGATTGCCACTATTTAGGAGACAAACAATGCGTAATACAGACACTATTGCACTAACCGACGTCATAAAGAGAGTCCCCGGATTAATAAAACGGATACCGAAAATCGGCAAAGCCGCCAAAGTACTCAACCCCAGGCTTGAGAAATACTCTATGGGAGCCGTGATAGCTGATATTGCCGCCGCCAGCCCTAACAATGTTGCGATCTATCAAGACAACCGCAAAGTCACATACGCAGAGCTTAATCGCCACGCAAACCAATTGGCACATTACCTAATTTCTATCGGCGTCAAAAAGGGAGACACCGTTGCTCTTTCTATGCAAAACCGTGCAGAATTCCTTATCTGCGTAACAGGCATTGCTAAAACAGGGGCCATTGCAGCCCTGCTCAATACATCTCAAACCCAGAAAGTACTGACCCACAGCATTAACCTGGTTTCTCCTGTTGCCGCAATTATTGGCGAAGAACAGCTCGCCGCCTATAAAGAAGTGCGCAATGACTTGGTTGTTCCCAAGGATAAAGCCTTCTTCGTGGGTGACTGGGATGCATTCGAAAACCCTGGAAAGGCTCCGCGCGGTTACGTAAACCTGGGTGCCGAAATGCAAGACCAGCCTAATACCAACCCCATTGCCACCGATGCAATATGCAAATCTGACCACCTTTTCTATATTTATACATCCGGCACGACAGGCATGCCAAAAGCATCCATCACCAATCACGAGCGTTTTCTTGGTGCTTACGGAGGCGGAGGAATATTTGCCAACCTGAGTAGCAAGGATATTCTATATGCCACCCTGCCTCTCTATCATGCGACAGGTCTATTGGTTTGCTGGGCTGGCGGCGTATTAAATGCCGGTGCAGCTATCGTACCCGCTCGAAAATTCAGCACCAGTAATTTTTGGACAGATGTTGAAAAATACCAGTGTACGGCCTTTGGTTACGTTGGAGAGCTATGCCGCTACTTGATGAACGTCCCTGAAAAACCCGATGATGTGAATAACACCATCCATACCATCATCGGAAATGGCTTACGTCCATCCATCTGGCCTCAGTTCAAAAAACGCTTCGGCATAAAAACCGTGGTGGAGTTTTATGCTTCCAGCGAAGGAAACGTTGCCTTTTTCAACCTCTTTAACCTTGAGAATACCATTGGGTTTGGCGGCGGAAACATTGCCTTGGTCAAATATGACCGCGAAGAAGAGAAGCCTGTTAAAGATGCTAAAGGCTTTTTTATAAAGGCCGATAAAGGCGAGCCAGGGCTTATGATAGGCAAAGTCACCAAAGCCACCCCATTTATTGGTTATACCCAAAAAGATAAAACCGAAGGCGCTCTACTTCGAGATGTTTTCAAAAAAGGTGACTGTTATTTCAACACGGGCGACCTCCTGAAAAACATCGGATGCATGCACTATCAATTTGTTGACCGCTTAGGTGACACCTTCCGTTGGAAAGGAGAAAACGTATCCACCACGGAAGTGGAAAACATACTGCATGGTTTCCCCGGTTTTGAGGATGCCGTAGTTTATGGTGTAGAGATCCCTGAAACCAACGGCCGCGCAGGAATGGTATCTCTTACTCCCGCTGCAGCAACAAAAGATCTTAAACTGGAAGCATTACTAAGCTACATGAAATCAGAAATGCCTCCTTACGCCATTCCACTTTTCATTCGCATTAAGCCTGCAATGGAAACCACTGCAACCTTTAAGTATAAAAAGTCTGATTTAAAGAAAGAGGGTTATGACCCTAGTAAAATAAGCGATACGCTTTACGCCTTATTGGGCGGGAAGTATCAAAAAATCACTCCTGAGCTATTCAAAGAAATAAACTCCGGAAAGCATCGCTTCTAAGCGATATTTCTTACGCAAAAAGGGCAGCCCTTTAGCTGCCCTTTTTTGTTTTTAACGACTCATCTCGTGCTAAAATTCGTGCATAACTGTGTTACATAATAATCATTTATACGTATAAACTCACATTTCTCGCCGTGTTCTGCTCAAATTTGAACAGTTACAGGATTCGCGAAGGTGTTACTTTTCTTTTTATATAAACCGAAAAAAACCTTAACTTTGCAAAACTCTCCTCGATATCTTATTCGGGCACTTCAGTGTTTTCACTTCCATCAACAATGCCCCCGCTTCAGCATAAGACTTCTGCAGAAAGGCCAACCACTGCTTCAAACGCCCAGCAACCTGCACAGGCAAGCCCGTATTTTCAATCAAGTCACAATAACGAATAAAAACATGCTTAACATCAGACCACGGCATCACTTCCGCAGACTCACTTTTAATTACAGATGCCAAATCTGGACACGCTAAAGCCCCTCTACCAAGCATGATTCGTTCGCAGCCGCTCTCAGCTTGGCAGGCTAAGGCATCGGCCTTTGTCCAGATTTCACCATTAGCCACAACCGGAATAGATACCGCGTCATTAATACGCCCAATCCAATGCCAGTGTGCTGGAGGGCGATACCCTTCAAGCTTAGTACGCCCGTGCACCGTCAACCAACTCGCTCCTCCTGCTTCCAAGGCCAAAGCATTTTCAATCGCTAAGGATTTATCTGCAAATCCCAAACGCATCTTCGCAGTAACAGGCACGGCAGCGGGAACGGCCTTGCGCACAGCATCTACAATGCTAAACAACTGCTCGGGGAACTGTAAAAGATAGGAACCACCTGCACTCTTATTAACGCATTTAGAAGGACAGCCGAAATTTAAATCAATCACCGGTGCCCCTAACTCAGCAGCACGAGCGGCATTTTCAGCCATCAATGTTGGTTCACTACCCAATAGCTGAAGGTGAACCGGCACCCCTGATGCGGTTTTAGCACCCACTTTTAATTCAGGGCAATCACGATAGAAAACCTTTTCAGGGAGCAACATGCTTGAAACGCGAATAAACTCGGTAACACAATAATCAAACCCTCCCATAGCGGTAAGGACCTGACGTAGATGGACATCACAGACGCCCTCCATGGGGGCCAGGGCTATTTTCATTGATGTAAACGACGCATATAGAAAGACCTTAAAAAGCACCCATCCTACCTAGAAAAAAATTTCTGTGCTAGGCCAAAAAAACGGTTGCCCATACTCTGCACACACTTCTATGTGGTCATTAAAAACCCCAAGAGTGATAGCTAGCGACTGAAAAAACCATATCCAACTGATAACATTTATTTTTGCCCTCAGTTGCCACAGCTAAACAAGGTATCACTGTTCAACTCAAGCTACTCCGCTTCCCCCGCCTCATCAATATCCTCAAGTTTAATGAAATTTTCCATAACACCTGCACCAATTCGCTTTTCCAAGGTGATATTTTTATTACTTACACGGGTAAGTTTACCTACTTCGGTTTTCCCGTCTTTTTTGACAACAGTAATCATTTTCCCCACCTTCGGACTAAGCCACTCAGCAATAACTTCCATCGCCGCCTGTTTTTCTTTAACTCTTTCTCGCTCTTCTAAAATATATGCCGGAATTTTTTCAAATTTTGGCTCGATGATATTCTGAACCGCCTGCTCCATTAAAACAGTTTGGGTAGAGACTTGGCTTTCATCAGTCGCGATAGTTTCCTGAACGATTTGAGGCTGTAAATCATTTTGCACTGCCTGGCTTAAACCAACACGTTCATCGACCTCCGGCTGAATATCAACTCCAGTTATGTCAATGCTGCCACCCATTGACATGGATTCATCCTCTTCATCATCCACCCAAAAAACGTTATCGCTCGTAGAAAGCGCATCAGTAGAATTAGCTTTTTCACCGGGTTCAGATTCATCTTTTCTGCCTAATGCAGACTCGCCAATCTCTTCTTCTCCAGAAAGAGGAATCAGCTCGACATTAGCAGTTTCTGGCATGAACGACTCCCCGATAGAATCACTTATGTCCAAGTTATCTATATTTTGGCTTGAATGATTTTGTCTTTCTGTTGTGCTAAAAGAATTGAGGGAGTCAGCATCTTTATCACTTCGCGATTGGCTTTTTTTATTTACTGGCAGAGAGATATTATCTTCGTGTTTTTTTGTTCGAACAACCCGATTCAAGGCAGGCTCCTCAGAAAATAAAGTACCCAGATCAAGCCCCGTGTATTCACGTACCACCTCAGGGTATTGCATCACTGCGCCACCAGATAAAAGGAGAACCCCCAATAGCTGCAAGACAAGCAAAGTGCCAAATTCCCTTTTATTAACAATAAAGTTTGCAAATACCAAGGGGGGGAACAGCAGCATCACTATTGTTGTGAATTTCTGAGTAGGGAATACTCTAATAATGTAAACAACGAAAGTAAGAGTATATAAAGAGGCCCCGAAAAGGAGCAATAATATCGCCATATTATAATGCCCAAAAATATTGGATTTTTTGAAATAGGAAAAAAACCATCAACATATTACAAACGCCTCTTAAGCTTAAGCTCGTATACCCATAATATTATAGAATAGAGATGCCTATTTTTTCACCGCCAAGGCAAGGCGCTAGTAACTACTCAGCCACTCTCTATAAACCAAAAAATGGCTCTAATCTACGATTAACCGAACAATAATATTGATGCTGTGAAATTATTTAAAGGCCCACCTCTCTAAGCCCTTTAATTAAACAGTCTATTACCTCTGCACTATCAATATCGGATCGATAAAAATTATAATCCCCACGCCCATCGTAAGAAATTATAGTCTGAAGCACTGATGCCACAAACTCATCACCCTCTTTTATTCCAAACTCCTTTGAAACAAACATTAAATCGTTGAGTTCTTGAACAAAACCCTCCAGAAGGTCTAATTCATCAACATTTTCACTGTTATTCGTTTTCACCAAATCCCTAGATATGTGGTGATATACATCAATATTTTTTCGGTATAACTTCCTGTGACCATCCATTAAATATGCTGCAAGCTCGCCGTTACTATATCCGTAACTTTCCGCCGCGAGGTAAGATTGGCCTATTCTATTAATAAAATAACCATCACCAAGCTGTACAAATCGATGCAACAAATGCCTGACTGCATCTATTTCACTGCCTTCCAAATGACTGGAAAATCCAGCAAGCAGCTTCACATATCGATTTCTCTGGATTAAAATACTCTCTACAATTTTTTCTGATTGGTAGAACCACTTTTCCGCCAAGGGAACGTTAACTTCATTGGCCAAATAAATATCAACGCTCTCGCCCGTAACAGCCTGCATAGTTACAATGGTAATATTCTCGGCTTCAATTCCAGCATGGATTTTTTCATCGTATGAGAACGGTGACTCTTGATAGGAGTTAGTGTTATATCTAGACAATAGACGCGCCTTAAATTCACTATCACTGAGCTTTAAGCTATCAAAGGTCGGTTTGCTTGGCTTAGCCCTAATGCCCGCATCTGGTTTTATAAATGCAGTATCGGCCTCAAGAACTTTAGTCGCATTTTTAAGCAAGCCATTTTCCATCGTTGATTTGGCCATGGAAAATGAACTTGCCATATCGCTGTTAAAAATCCCCAGTTCTTTTATCTCCACAACGGTTGAAGAGAAGCCATTATCAATGGCTTCAAAAACCCGACTTGCTTCGTTTAGCGCATAAGAAAAATCACCTTGGTTTGCGATTGCAGTAATTGCGTGATTTATGCGAGATAAATAGGAGAAGGATACATCCAGTATCGTTTGTTCAAATGACAATGACTTGGCATCATACATCGGAGCAGTAATCGCCCTGCGTCGCTCTGCCTTATCGATTTCATCTCGAATTCCGTCAAAAAGCTGACTCACTTTTCTGCTTAAGTGTTCAGAGAGCTGCTTTTGAAATACGCTACCGGCCAATTGCTCCTTGAAAGTACTTTCTTTTGAAATAAAAGAAGGTTTTACCGACTCTTCTAATATCGGCGATAAATTTTCTATATTTTCAAGTGCTTGGCTTTTTTTAACCAGTTTTCGACGCTTGCTACCAGTAGTTTTTGCTCTTGAAACTGGTAGATTGGCGCCATTCCCGCTGATTTGAGTGGTGTTAAGTAAGCTCATACATTCAACCCGAATATTTGACGATTAAGTGCTTATGTATGATACAGAGCAAAAATAATGCCTAATATGCCCATCGCGTTATAGAGTATGTCCATCGCGTTATAGATAGTGACGCTAGAGGGTATCTATTTTTACTGGCGGGGCGGAGTAACGAACCATCAGAGAAAGAGACATGCTAATAAGGCCCAACTCGTTGCGGGTATATAAGACGGTAGCAGGAATGAATAGGAATTTTTACGCTAAAGCAGCCCTATCAACCTGAGCGCTCTTGAAGTATGCAAATAAAGGGCAAAAAAAAGCGGGAAGTTATTCCCGCTTTTAATCTTTACACCTTTTAGACGAACTATCGACTTATTTTACTTGCCTTTAAATAGTCGAAGAACTCGCTGTCAGGTTTCAAAACAATCAAATCATCTTTTGAGCTGAATACCTTTTTATACGCATCCAAGCTTCGGTAAAAACCGTAAAACTCTGGATCAGCGGAATAAGCTTTGGCGTATATAGCAGAGGCAACCGCGTCACCCTCACCACGAACCTTTTCAGCATCTCGGTATGCTTCGGCGCGAAGAACACGCTCTTGCCGGTCTGCATCAGCACGAATACCTTCTGCCAGCTCCTTACCGGTTGAACGATATTCTTTCGCCTCCCTATCTCGCTCTGCTCTCATACGCGCATAAACAGCTTCGCTCGCAGCCGCAGGCAGCTCGATTTTCTTGAGTCGAATATCAACGATCGTAATTCCAAGTTCATCTTGAGTAAGCTTATTTAAATTTGAAGTAAGCTCCACCATAAGCTCTTCTCGCTCACCAGATACCACTTCATGAACCGATCGTTTACCAAACTGATCACGCAAGCCGTTATTCACCCTGGGGGCCAATAAACGCGAAGCGTTACGGATATTTCCGCCACCTGTAGAAGTGAAATAAGTTTGTACGTTATAAATTTTCCAAGTGATGTAGGAGTCTACAAGAAGTCGCTTTTTCTCTTGGGTTAGATATTCTTCAGGCGGAGCATCAAGCACTTGTAGCCGGCCATCGAATTTCATTATCTGCTCAATAAAAGGAACTTTAAAACCCAGCCCAGGTGAAAGATTCGCGTCAACGACCTCTTTAAAGCGCAGTTTAACGCCACGCTCTACTTCCTGAACAACATAAATGGATGATGACAAGACTAATAGTCCAGCACCCATAATAACCAATAATGCGAGTGTTTTAGGGCTCATTATCGCGCCTCCCTTCGTCTAATGTCCTGAATCGTTCTCGCCCTATCTGTAAGGCTCGAGCCTCTGCGAATAGCGTTTTGAAGCACATCAGAATCAGCAGAACTTAATTGCTGCGACTGATTGTAGCTCTGTGATCGATTCATTATTTTATCTAACGGTAAATAAATCATGTTATTGCCACCGTCTATGTCCACCATAATTTTCGTAGAATTGGCAAGAACACTTTCCATCGCTTCAATATAAAGTCGTTGCCGAGTAACGCCTGGTGCTTTTTGATATTCTGTCAATACGCGACCAAAACGGTTCGCCTCACCTTCTGCTCGTGCAGTGACTTCCTCTTTATAACCGCTAGCTTCTTCAAATACGCGCTGGGCATAACCACGAGCTTCTGGAATGATGCCATTTGCATAACTTTCAGCTTCATTTTTTAAGCGCTCTTTATCTTCTTTTGCTTTAATTACATCATCAAAAGAATCTTTTACCGCTTTCGGCGGATCCGATGCCTGAATGCTCACCTTTCGAACGTCCAACCCAGAGTGGTATCGATCTAGCATCTCTTGCAGCTGCACATGAACTTGCTGCCCCATGACTTCTCGCCCTTCAGTAATAACATCAGACATGGAAGTACTACCGACTACATGACGCAGTGCGCTTTCAGTTGCATGATGCAAGCCCGCTTCGGGTTGGCTCATTTCAAGAACATAATCCTTTGCGCTACCAATACGATATTGAACCACAAGCGCTACCTCTACGATGTTTTCATCAATAGTAAGCATGTTGGCTCGGGCACTCATAGACTCTAAACGCTGAACATCTACTTTGTAAACGCGATCAATAAGGGGTGGGTTCCATTGCAAACCTGGCCCAACTGTCGTGTTATAGGAACCGAATCGAAGAATAACGGCTTCTTCCCCTTGGCTTACTTGGTAAAACCCAAAGAAAAACCAAGCAAGAAGAGCCAGCACACCTAAGCCACCAAACAACTTCATTGGGCTACCTGGCACACCATTACCCGACCCACCACCAAAAGCACCGCCAAATTTATCTTGAAGTTTTTTCATTACTTCATCTAGATCAGGTGGCCCTTGGTTATTTTTTTTTCCACCCCAAGGGTCTTTGTCTTTCTTTCCTCCGCCAGGTTCGTTCCAGGCCATATGAATCTCCATTATTTCTTTTGTATTCTCAGAATGTTTCTTAAGGCTACAGCAAGACGCCTCACGTTAAAACGTGTACTTTTATCTGAAGAGTTTCTGATTAATCATGAATAAAAGATTGGGGGATTAAATATCAAATACAAGTGCGCACAATAGTGAGCAATTACGAATTGCCTTATCGTGAAGTAGCTGGATATTTTATTCCTCGGATCTTTTGTTCAAGGCTTATTCAGAGGCTCCCTAGATTGCTGATATATAAAAAACTTAAGTGCAATTGGCCGTTATACAGGCTGCCGCCGTATTTGTCATCCCTGTTCTGTATAAACTATATCTATCTGCTCTTCCTGCTGCCCTACTTTCCTTAAAAGCTGCTGCCATTCTTTTTTTCCGACATTGAGACTAAGTTTGCTAATGCCGTCATCACAAACCTGCTCACCTACGACCGCTTTTCTTTCGTAAAGCAAGGCACGTAACTTTGCCATATCGGGTTGAATGCGAATATCGCAGATGACACGATCTTCAGATAACACGCTTGCAATAGCGTTATAGAGCTCTTCTTCACCCAACCCTTTTCTAGCACTGAGCCAGACACGCCAAGGCTTGCCGTCTTCATTCAAGTCAATTCTAGGAGTTCTTTCTAGTAGGTCTATTTTATTGTACACGAGTAAACGGGGGGTATCTTCAACATCCAGTTCGGCCAACACTTGTTCTACTTGTGCCATATCTTCATCACGATGATCGCTTGCTAAATCAACCACATGCAATAAAAGATCTGCTTTTTCGGTTTCTTCTAATGTGGCTCGAAAGGCATTCACAAGGTGATGCGGAAGGTTTCTGATAAACCCCACTGTATCAACCAAAACTGCTGGACCAAAACTAGGAATGACTACTTTGCGGAGCGTTGGGTCAAGTGTTGCAAACAGAAGGTCTTCTGCAAAAATATTTGACTCGGTTAGCCAATTAAAAAGTGTCGATTTGCCTGCATTGGTATAACCAACCAGTGCAATGCTTGGAATCTCTGCTTTCTCTCGCGCTTTTCGACTTTCATTACGCTGACTGCGAACTTTATCCAAGCGAGACTGCAAAGATTTTATTCGATGACGCAACAAACGACGGTCTGTCTCCAGCTGAGTTTCCCCAGGGCCTCGCAAGCCGATACCGCCTTTCTGCCGTTCAAGATGCGTCCAACCTCTAACAAGCCGGGTAGATAGGTGCTTAAGCTGCGCAAGCTCTACTTGCAGCTTGCCCTCATAGGTTCGTGCACGCTGGGCAAAGATATCGAGTATCAGTGATGTCCTGTCAATAACACGACACTTGATGGCAGATTCTAAATTTCTTTCCTGAGTAGGCGTTAAAGAGCAGTTAAAAAGAACAACGTCAACCTCAAGCTCCAAGGCGCGCCCTGCAATCTCATCCACCTTACCTGAGCCGATAAAATATTTTGGAGCCGGTTCGCTAACGCTTGCGGAAAGGGTCTCTACGGCTTCGACACCTGCTGATTCAGCGAGCAGCTCGAATTCTTCGTAGTCTTCTTCGAGCTTACGCTGCTTTATGTTCAGGTGAACAAGTAGGGCTCGCTCACCGGAATCTGGTCGTTCAAAAAACAATTACAGACCTCCAGAACGAAACACGCTTATCCACGCCAAAATAACCAGTCAAATAATTAGTCTTCCAGCTCGCTATCGGTATCCATATCTTCTTGGATATTCCGTGGATTTCGTGCTGGAACAACCGTAGAAATAGCATGTTTATATACCATTTGGTTAACGGTGTTACGCAACAAAACAACATACTGATCGAAAGATTCCACCTGCCCTTGCAACTTAATACCATTAACAAGAAAGATGGATACGGGAATACGTTCTCTACGTAGCGCATTTAAAAAGGGGTCCTGAAGGCAATGCCCTTTAGACATGAAAAGCTCCTGTAAAACTCATTTTGGTCAAAAATTCATTTTGCCACATCGGCCCAAGGTAGAACCGATAGCCATAACGCAAATTGTGGATTATATTATTTATTTCCTGCTTTGCTTCTTATTTATATTGAAATCACTTATCTACCTTCGATGGACATCTCACTGGTGAAAGCCCGAAAATAAAATTTCGAGCAGCATTACAGCCTAATTTAACGACAGTTCAAACTCTTTAGCTGATATTTTTACGATGAAGAGGAAGTACCGAAAGCGCCCTTTCAAGTAAATTTTCTTCGTCACCCTCGAACCAGTATAGGCCTTTCCAGGCACGCAACCATGTAAGTTGGCGTTTGGCAAGCTGACGGGTCGCAATGATACCCTTTTCCACCATTTCTTCATAGCATAGCTCACCGGAATAGAAACTCCAGACTTGGCGATAACCCACAGCACGCATGGCCGGCAGGTCGGCATTGTAACCGTATTTTTCGTGTAGTGCTTTCACTTCTTCGAGCAGTCCATTCTCGACCATTTTCAAGAAGCGTATTCTAATTCTCTGATGAAGAATACTGCGATCTTGTGGTGCCAAGGCAATGGCTCTCAGCTCATAAAGATCCTCGAAGCATTTCCCTCTGCCGCCAAGTATTCGCCCTTCCTCTTGAAGCTCAGTTAAATTTCGCCCCGTAATTTCGTATACCTCTAGGGCTCTTTGGATACGCTGGCTATCATTTTCATGGATTCGTTCAGCGGCAAGCGGGTCAATATTCTTTAAGCGACGATGAAGAGAGTGAAGCCCGTTTTCCTTTATATCTTCCGCTAAGGTCGCCCTAATTGTCTTATCAGCAGGAGGGAGCTCAGCTAAGCCGTCAACGAGCGCTTTAAAATAAAGCATTGTTCCGCCCACCAAAACAGGCAGCCGACCTTTTTCAAGTGCATGCTGAATGGCTTCTAACGCGTCTGCACGAAAATCAGCTGCAGAATATGGATCACATGGCTCGCGGATATCAATCAGTTTATGTGGTACTTTTTCCAGCTCCTGAGGGCTTGGTTTAGCACTACCAATATCAAGCCCTTTGTAAACCAATGCTGAGTCAACACTGATGATTTCACACGCCAATTCATTCGCCAGCTGCATAGCCAATGCTGTTTTACCCGAGGCGGTTGGCCCCATAATAAAAACAACGGCGGGTTTTTGTGAACCGTTAAAAACGTAGCATTCTTTTTGTAAGGACAATCTTTACTGCCCTCTCAAAAACATTTTATCTAGCTCGCCAATCGTTTTTTGCACCCATGTGGGGCGACCATGATTACACTGACCGCTGCGCTCGGTTGTTTCCATATCTCTCAGCAAAGCATTCATCTCCATAGTTGATAGCTGTCTATTCGCACGCACTGAACCAAAACATGCCATTGTCGCCAGCAAGTGATTGATGAAATCTTCTGTGCGAGTGCTAGCACCATGCTCTAGTAAATCAGCAATGGTATCCCGAACCATGCTTTCAGTATCGGCATCTCTTAATAATGCGGGCAACTGTCGAATAACAATGGACTCAGGCCCCATTGACTCGAGCTTCAAACCAACTGAGTGAAAAACTTCTTGGTATTGATCAACACACTCTACTTCTCGCTTACTCAGGTGAACCGTTATTGGCACCAATAACGGTTGGCTAACAACCCCCCCGAAATTAAAACTTTTCTTCAGTCGCTCGTAGGTAATGCGTTCATGCGCCGCATGCATATCAACAATTACCAAGCCTTCACGGTTTTGCGCAAGAATATAAATCCCATGCAGCTGAGCAATGGCATAGCCAAGGGGCGGCATTTCATTATCCATTGAGGAAGGTGCTGACAAATGATCCGCACCATCTGCTTGAGAAGAAATTAACGACTTATAGCTTGTGAGCTGCTCGGCCACCGAGGACGATTGCGATGGTGCTGAATACTGCCTCGCGCCAGGTGAAGAAAAACCACCAGCATTAGCCTGCCCGCCGGGAAACCCCGCTGAATTCAAACCCAGCACTGATTGGGAAGGAGTTGCGTTTAACTCAGGCTGCGAGCCTTGGGCAACACTGCTAACACCTTGATACCCGGTATTTCCTGTAGACGTGGTATAGGTGACACTATTTCCGTTTTGTATATCCCCATCACCTGGCCGAATATCTGCAATCACCCGATGTAAACTACGATATAAAAAGTCATGAACTTGGCGGGACTCTCTAAACCTCACCTCATGCTTTGTAGGGTGAACATTAACGTCCACCGCCCGAGGGTCAAGATCCAAATAAAGAATATAAACGGGATGACGGTTTTGATATAGAACGTCCTTATAAGCCTGCCTTACGGCATGACTCACTATCTTATCCCTAACGATCCGCCCATTAACGTAAAAATATTGATTTACCGCTTGGCTGCGAGAGTAGCTCGGCTCTCCCATCCACCCATAAAGATGCATATCATTATGGGTAACATCAACGGCAACAACATTTTTAATTAATTCGCTACCACAAATTATGGCGACACGACGCTCCTTTTCGAGCTGAGTGCTAGCAGGCTTTAAATTCAATACGCTTTTCTGATTATGGCGCAAATGGAAGCCGACACTAAAGTGCCTAAGCGCAAGACGTTTTACCGCCTCTTCAATATGATTAAATTCGGTTTTTTCAGCGCGCAGAAATTTACGCCGTGCAGGGGTGTTAAAAAAAAGGTCACGCACTTCTACGCTGGTTCCCTTGCCGTGAGAGGCGGGCCGAATCTCGGCCTCCATTTCTTTGCCTTCAACACTCACCGACCACCCTTGCCCAGATTCATCTTGACTGGAAGTAAGGCTTAATCGGGAAACAGAGCTAATACTGGCCAGCGCTTCACCACGAAAACCCAGGCTACTAATTCCCTCTAGATCTTCCACTTCACTCCCTTTGCTGCTGGCATGGCGGCAGAGAGCTAAAGCAAGGTCATCCTTATAAATACCGCCAGCATTATCACGCACACGCATAAGCTTTATGCCGGCTTGCTCTACTTCAACATCAATTTGGCTAGCTCCCGCGTCGATGCTATTTTCCAATAACTCTTTGATAACAGATGCGGGGCGCTCTACAACCTCACCGGCTGCAATCTGATTTGATAAACGCTGACTTAATTGATGGATTCTCAACGATGGGTTCCGTTTTACAGAAAAAAAGTAATTATAAACCGAAAGGAATAAATATCTCCTAACTTCGGTAATTCACGAAGCTTACAAGCTGCTATGGAAAATAAACATCAAAACGCGCACTTTTGCCAATCACCTGAAAAGAGGGCTTACCACCGCCAAGCACTGCGCCTTTTCTGGGTCGCTTCACCACCACTCTTTTTACACCGCTGGCCATAGCACGACAAATGAGTTCTTCTCCATCCATCTCTTCACCAAGAGCGCACCTAAGGATACGCATATCCTTTTTAACTTGCGCACTTTTGTTCGTCCCCGGAAACATAGGGTCAAGGTAAATCACATCAGGGGAAAAAACAAAACCCTCTTTCATTACCGAAGGAAAGCTGGCTACTTGGAGGATACCCAAGGCATCGGTATGAAGTAAGCTCATCCGTTTGACAGTATCACGCAGCGTGCGTTCATTCTTTGCACGTTGCAATCCATCTAAAAGCAAAGCGGCCATTAAAGGCGAGCGCTCCAACATAACAACCTGACAACCAAAGCTAGCGAGCAAAAGACTATCCCGACCAAAGCCAGCCGTGGCATCGAGGATTTTCAAACCGCTAGCCTCGTTAGATTTAATGCCTACGGCTTTGGCCAACAATTCATTTTTAACACTTTTATTTTCATTGCGGTACACACTTTGGCCGGCAGAAAAATCCACATCAACATAAATGGGCCGCTTACCATCCATCATCGAAAGCGAAAGCTTTCCTTCGTAAAACAACATCACTACGGGGTAATTTTCCCGATCTACATTATTGAGACTATCGAATACAAAAAAGGAATAATTTTCGAAACTTTCGGATAAAAGGGGATATGCATCCAAACAGACTGCATCAATGGCAACATTAATCATTAAGAAAACCGGGAAAGGGCATTAGGGTCAGTAACAAAAGACGTCACTATTTAACAAAGTCTATAAGCATTCTGATTGCGTTCAAGTTTGAGCGCAAGCTGAATAGTTAGAAAAAAGGCAACTATTCAGCGAACCCTGCAACTGCTCAGATTGCGTTCAAATTTGAGCAGAACAAGACGGAAAATATGAGTTTGTACCTATAAATGATCATTTTTTAACGCCGTTATGCGCGAATTTGGCCGCGAGCTGAGCTGAGTAGTTACGAAAAAAACTAAGCAAAAATATCGATACCAAGCAACTCTACTTTCTGTGATGGCAGCGCCTGTTCGACACTTTGGTAGGTAGAAACAGCTCCCCTCGCGTACCCAGGCAGGCTTTTGGGGTCTTGGAATTTAAAAATCGAGCGGAATGATGCGTTTTCAGTATGATTTACAGAATTTACCGGCCGAGCTTCAATGACTTCAGGTTGTCGACCCGAAGACACTTTGTAGCTCTCATCGTTAGAAGGTCGAACATACTCTTTCTCAATCGCACGCTCACCTTTTCTCCCAGAAGGGATCGCAGAATTAGAGCTGCGAGCTTTGGGTAGAAAAATCGTTGTTAGAGAATTAGTCAGTTGCACTGCTTATCCATGTACAGAAAATAAAGTTTTCAACCCGTTTTTCACATCGATTAAAGAACAGCCGCGAGGTAAAACCACCCAGCTGGATAATTTCATACTGTCATAAAAGCGTATTTACTCCTTTACGTCAATAAATAGCCGCAATCACAGCCAAATAAAGCCCACAAGCAGCGCACCTAGCCCAAGCCGGTAAATAACAAAAGGCATCATTCCAACCTTATCTAACAAAGATATAAATATCCTAATTGTCAGATAAGCGACTACTGCAGAGGTTAACATGGAGACCATGATAAGCGGCCAATCTACGGCCACAGCAGACTCCAATAAATCTAAAGCCTTTAAGCCCCCACCTGCGAGAATGAGGGGAATAGACAATAAAAAAGAAAATCGGGCAGAAGATTCTCGACTAAACCCAAGCAGCAACGCGACAGTAATGGTAATTCCAGAACGAGACGTACCAGGGATAAGCGCAAGAGCTTGAGCCAAGCCAATGACCAACGCAAGCTGCCAGGTAAATTGTGCTTCACTTTTAGACAAAGCACCTGTTTTATCTGCGTACCACAGTAAAAGGCCAAAAATAATCGTGGTCGTTGCAATAATCCACGTAAACCTTAAATATTCATCAACATAATCATTAAGAATAAGACCAGCCAAGCCAGCAGGAATAGTCCCTACGATTACCGCGAAGGTAAGTCGCGCATCGCTATTCCACGTTCTATTACCAAGAGCGGACACCGTACCGGATGTCATAGAAACAAGTTCTTTTTTAAAGTACATCATAACCGCAGCCAACGTACCCACATGCACTGCAACATCAAAAGACAAACCTTGGTCAGGCCAACCCAGTACTTTTGAGGGCAATATAAGGTGGGCAGAGCTGGAAATGGGCAAAAACTCGGTGAGGCCTTGTATTAAGGCCAAAATCAAGGCATGAAATATATCCATGAAATTTCTCTAGAAATAAAAAGGAGGTGAAAAGCGCGACGATTGATTCAAGCTAGAACTATAGAACATTCACCCGCTATTTTGATGACATTAACGTCCCGGCAGCTTTTTCCAATTTACTTTTTCTCTAAGGTACACAGGGATTGCTTCATGGGCTGCACGCACGTCCCCGTTTTCATAACAAACCAACGCTAATTGAATAACATCTTTCGCGCTTGCCATTATATCGGGAGCCCAATGGGAAATTTCAGGATTTGCTGCGGCAATATCATTTTGATAAAGGCAGCCACTTCCTATAGCAAGTACCGAACCCGGTATGATCGTTGTTGATTCAGAAATACGTGGAGTGGAAGATGGGCTGCACAAGACTTCAGCCCCCAGTAATTCCATGGTCTTTTTATCACCGAGCCTATAGTGGGCCCAATATATTTCTCCCATTCGAGCATCTACAGCGGTAACCACATCGGAGTATAGTTGTGTCGAATAAGCCGATTGAGCCAAACTTGCAAGAGACGATACAGGAATCACGGGCTTACTGTTTGAAAAAGCCAAACCCTGCACGATGGACGCAGCGATACGAATACCTGTGAATGAACCAGGGCCGCATCCAAAGGCGTAGACATCAATATCTTGTATTGTAAGCTGCGCCTCAGCAAGAAGCTCTTCGACCATCGGCAGTATCAGCTCATTGTGCCGTTTTGGAGAGTCTGATGTTTTTTCAAGTAGATTCGAATGATGCAATAACGCAACAGAGCAAGAGTCCGATGCGCATTCAAGTGCAAGAATATTTGGCATAAAATGGATGTTTATAATTAAAGAAGTAACGTCAATGCGGCCAATATTACCGCAGCCAAGATTGTTTTAATATAATGAAGCCTACCCAACTCTAGGTTTTACTCAGGAATCGTTGCAAGCTAAGGAAATATACATGGGTAACACCGATACAAAACATTCAATTACTGGCTTGATCTTGGCCGGCGGGCAAGCGTCGCGTATGGGAGGGAACGACAAAGGTTTACTATTTCTAAACGAAAAGCGCCTGATTGAACACGTCATAAATCGGCTTGACTCCCAAGTCGAACAAATCACGATTAGCTGCAACAGGAATATCGCAACATATGAAAGCTTTGGTCACCCTGTTATCACTGACAGTAAAACCATTTCTAAAAACAAGCCGGAATTTAATGGCCCTTTGGCAGGGATATTAGCGGGTTTGGAAAGTGTTAACACGACGTATACGTTAATTGTCCCATGTGACAGCCCGGTTATC
Organism: Pseudomonadales bacterium; assembly: GCA_016763235.1. Classification (GTDB taxonomy): domain Bacteria; phylum Pseudomonadota; class Gammaproteobacteria; order Pseudomonadales; family UBA3067; genus UBA3067. The sequence goes on along the minus strand of JAESUE010000379.1, from coordinate 1,198 downwards.
CCACTAGATCTCGGACAGAGGCTATTAAACGGATTAATCCAAAATAATGCAGAGGTTGCAGTTCCTTTTGATGGAATAAGGCGGCAGCCTTTATTTTTACTTATTAAAACCGAGTTAAAAGATGAGCTTCGCAACTATTACCTGACAGGTGAAAGGTCGATGAAACGATGGCTTGAAGGCAAATCACTTGCAGAGGTTAACTACAGCAAAGAAAGAGCCTCTTTTACAAACCTCAATACACCCATTGAGCTTCGTACCTTTTCCCAAACGGTAACGAAGGATTTTTGAATGACTTCAAAATTAGACTTTCAGAAATAAAAAAAGCGCCATATGGCGCTTTTTTTATGTTTCAAGAACATTCAAACCAAGAACAGCTGAATTAGACTGCCTTAGGTGGACGACCTCTACGACGAGGTGCATCTGATGCTGGCTTCGCAGTAGTAGTAACTGTTGCTGCCTTCTTTGACGGACGACCACGACCTTTGGCTGCAGCAGGCTTAGAAGCAGAGGATGTTTTAGCTACTGCTTTTGGCGGACGACCACGCCCAACAGCTTTAGCTTTAGGGGCCGCTGCCTTGGGAGCAGGTACTTTGCTTGGACGAGCAGAACTCTTTTTAGCGGCTGGTTTAGCAGGAGCATCTAACTTCTTAAGTTGAGCCACTGACTTTTTTTCAGCTGCTTTCAACTTCACGCTTTCTGCCTTTTCACGCTTCTTCAGTTTCATCGCATCGGCCTTAGCACGCGCTGATGATAATTTCTTCTCGTAAGCGGCAACCTTCTTAGCAAGATCTGTAGCGGCTCTTGTATTAAGTGCTTCTTTATACTTTACAACATTTTCAGCAGCAGCAACCACTGCTTTAGCCAAACCTTCTTCAGCCTTTATGCGAGCCCGCTTAGCTTTCAAATCGGCCAGTGTAGCGCGAAAAGTTTTAGCTTTAGTCGCAAGTTTAATTACCTCGTTCGCAGCTTTGGTTGCAGCACGCGCATCCATTTTACTCGCAGATTTTGCTGCTTTTGCTTTTGCAGTGATGGCTGCCTTTTTAGCTACTTCACTACTCTTTTTAAGAGCAGCAAGGTCAGTAGCAACCTTACTAACAGCTAACATTGCTTTATCAGCGGCAGAAGACGCTGTAGAAGTTACTGGCTTTACAGCCTTCTTACGATCACGCCTAGCGGCAGGTTTAGTTGTTTTGTTCAT
>JAESUE010000378.1 GCA_016763235.1 Pseudomonadales bacterium | reverse complement strand
ATAAGTGATTATTTTTTAACACCGTTATGCACGAATTTGAGCGTGAGCTAAATAGTTACTAAAAATGTAGATAGGAGTTTTCTATATAATTGTCTGGGCTTCCTCGATTTAGATAACGAGGTTTTCAACCACCATGTCTTCTATGATCGTTAATGTTCACTATTTTGTAGAGCAGAACGAACTGTTGCGCTTAATCCAATAAATAGCAGTAACATAGCCCACAGGGGAAGCATCGGTACTTGTGTGGTGGTGCTGACGATATAAATATTACTTGAGTTGAAGTTGTTGGCGGTATTGTTATCTGGTAAATCGGAATCAATCGAGGCGTTGATTGTCATTGTGCCGAGTTCAGTTGTTTGAATTTCAATATTGAAATCTTTACTTGCTCCACTCGTTAGCAACGGCAGTTGACACGCAATAACATTTGAGGCGATGGGTTGGCACTCAGAGGGTTGGTTGATTATTAAAAACCCTAATGAGAAATTCACACTCGCTAAGATATTGGTAGCATCATCCGGCCCGAGATTTGAGGCATTGATGGTGAGTGTTAATGTTTTCCCTAGTGTGGGAGTAGTGAGAGATGGTAGTGCTGTTACAGAGAGGTCTGCTTGTGCATTGGGCTTGAGTGTCCAGTTGAGATAAACATTACCTACCGCACCATTTTTACCATCTACCGCAATATTGTAAGTTTCTCCCGCTGTCACTTGTAGTAATAATAGGCTGGTGCCATCGGATAGCTGCGCGTTGTCATCGTTTTCTGCAAGCAAGGTCAGTGTGTCCAGAGTAGTGCCGCTGTAAACAGACAATAAGGTATCAATGTCGCTGTTGCTGGTGTCCAATATTAACTGGCCATTATCAGGGGCTTCCCAGTTCCACCATATTGAATGGCCTCCGCTATTTCCCGAATGATCAGGCTCATTAATTTCTTTGCTAGCTTGGCTATTGTCGATACTGATTTGACCACTGGTGCTATTTATTGCGATGGCCTTAATGAAGGTGTCATTCACTGCTCCCAAGGCGCGGTATATATTTATCCGTGGCGTTACGATGTTATTGCGCTGATCCGTTACCAAGGTGCCATTGCTGCTGAGCCGGGCGAGGGTGCCATCAAGTGAGTCGCCTGAGTAGGCTTCTCGTAATATGGCAACCGCAGCTGCAACATGGGGGCTTGCCTGAGACGTGCCCGCCATCGTAACCCCTGCTGCACTTATCAGGGAGCCAGGTGCTAACAGATCGAGGTAGCTGGCGCTATTCGAAAAGCAGACAACTTTATCAGCGCTACTGCTGCTGTCGCTACAAACACCATAGTTAATTCCACCGACATTCGCATCATAAGTGGCACCAACAGAAATTGCGCCAGGCGTGCATGCAGGGCGGGAAATACCATCGGTATACGCTTCGTTTCCCGATGCGGCGATGGGGAGAATATCTGCATCCCGTGCATCTTGTATTGGTGTATAAAAGGGATTAAAGCGCCAGTTGTTGCACGGTGAGGTATATTTAAGGCCATCTCCCAGGCTCATGTTTATTGCTACGATATTGTAGGTGGCTTGATTGGTGATTGACCAGTTAATCCCGTCAATCACTGTTGATGATGAAGAGCTGCTACCATTAAATACATCTAAAATGGCCAGCTGCACACCAGGAGCTGTTTGCGCGATGATGGCACTGACATGGGTGCCATGATCGCTGTCGTCGAGGCTACCGTCATCCGGTGCAAGATCGAGTGATACAACTATTTTGCAGGATGCCGGTACACCAGGGCTACTACAGCCTCCAAAATCATTATGGGTATAATCGGCACCGCTATCCAATACGGTGACGGTGGTGCCGGTTCCCCTATAGGTGCTGCTTATGGCTTTGGGTTGTTGTATCAGTGGTAAGCTTTTATCCGTATTTGCGTGGAGTGGGGTGTCCTCATAGACACTCGCAATATTGGGATGATGTATAAATGCCAGCAGACTTTTTCTGTTAGTGATGCGAACAGTATTCATCGGTAGCATCGCAAAGTTTTTTATAGGGCGAACATCCATCAGTTTTTTGTCTAAATCTGCAATGACTTTGTTTTTTAACGCGGGAAAGTTGCTTTTTTTCCAGGATATTACATTTTCTTTGTATTGTTTTTTTGACGCGAAGTTTTCAGGGCGAGGGCGCTTTGTGGTGATTCGATCTTCGTTATATAGAACGATAAGCTCAAGGGGGAGTTGAGGTAAAATACGCCGAAGCAATGGGCTCAGAAACTCTTTGTCAGCACGCAAATGATAATTGCTTTGAGTGGATGGCTCATCGGCCATCAGTTTGTTAGGCAATGCCAAGAAAAAAATGGAAAGTATCGGGAGGTAATACCTAAATATTTTAATACGGTCTGTTGGTTTATCTGCGTGGTCTTTGTTCATAGAATAACTGCCAGACGATAAAGAAAAGGGACTCTTTCTGACGGAATAATACCAGTTTGTAAGCGCCTACATTATGAACAATATTTGAATGTGAATATTCAGAAATTTCTTATTATGTTTCTTTTCAGGCAAGGCTAAGAAAAGATGAATCGATATTTTTAAACTGAATATGAAGCAACACCAAACACTCTTTCTGCCTGATGTAGTGTGACTCTAGTAAACAAAATACACTGAAATACGGCGAATAATGGCAATAGCCATAAGCCCCCGCCTTCAAGAAAGATCATCCAATCGATAAGACTGCCTGGCTCAATACTGGCCCCTTGCCCTTTATCTACTTGATATAGAAATATTTCAAAGTGACCGATTAATAAAAAGGGTACGCTCAGCACCAAAACCACAAAGAAAAGAGGAATTCCAAACGTGGTGAAAAGAGCGCGTTCAACAACTGACCTGCTCGGCAACAGGCTCCATGCTATGGCATAAATAGCCAATGGCACTAAGGCGTGCAGCACATCTATACCCGCGGTAAACTTCTGCCCAGCAGGCATTTCTAAACCTGATGGGGTTTGGAATAATCCGGTAGAAAGATAGGATGACTGGATGGTTCCTCCGTATGAGCCTTCAAGTAATTGCATCGAGATTTCCAGATTTGGATAGACGACCTTAATCACATTGCCGAACAGCGGTAAAAATAGCGAAATCAGTGCATTGCCAAAAACCACTAAAATAATCGTGACCACTGCCCAAGACCCAAATAATCGAAGGGAAAATTTTATAAGTGAGTTTCTATCAAGATCTAGCAGCATAAACAGCCCACGCATAAAAGCACACACAAGACAGTGCAAGAATAAATGTCGGCGCTAACAATTCATGCACGAGGATAAAATAGTTATTCTGGTATGCCATTACAAAATATAAAATGACAATGCGTACTGAATTCAATAATGCAGTAAAACCAAGTGCGATGAATAGCCCAATGGCTCGTTTGCCTATAGATGTTGGGAAAATCAGCATGGATGCAAAAAGCATAAAGAGTACCCCCGAGCCATCACACCCCCGCACAACTTCTAAAGACCCTTTGGCAGACAATATTCGGTTCTCGACGGCGATGACCTGGTTGTTAAAGGATAACCAGTTAATCACGGCAGTACACCCATCTGTAATTGCGTAGTAATAAACGACTTCTCGCAGAAATTAATTGGGAATTTGCTGGTATAAAAAATAAAAACAAAAATATAAAAAAAGAAAAATCGCCCCATATTTGAGAAAATAAACAATGTCGGTTGATTGGTTTTTATCGAGCATGTTATGGGGCAACTATTAACGGTTACCCCAATATAAACAGGCGGCATTAGAATTCCAAGCCCAAGACTGCGTCTGTAACAAATAATTCAACTATGTAGCGCATACTCTATGTTCCCTTAGTAATGCGCTAAGCAATGCTCTATAGATTGAGGTGCATACTTAATCATCTAGCTACCGTTGGTTTTCAAAGTATGACTATTAACGTGTTGAAAATTAACAATACTTATCCGCTGGGTTGCCATGAATATTACTCTTGTAAGCGTGAGCTGAATAGTTAGTTTAATCATCTGTTGAGGCTGTGTCGGTAAGCCGATAATCATCCAAATGGCGAGCAGACAGTTCAGCAATTTCGTCTGCATTCCTAAAACGTCTAGTGATAATGGGTATTGTGTCAACGTTAGTTCTGGTTGAATTGCATAAATAATTGAATATAAATATCACTCCTGATTTTCATGAAACCGTCACTAGAGTTTCATATTAACTCTTGATGATATGGCTCACTTTACTGGCACTTATTTTTTGTTGGAGTATCTCGTTGTGCGAATACAAATAAGTAGATTTGGAAGGGATGTACTTGGCTGCATTGTGCTTTTCTTTTGTTCGTCAAATAGCCACGCTGCGGATCTATCGTTGGACTATTACTGTATCACCAATAATTCGGCCGCAAACTGCGGTATAGGGGAAGTTCAGCTTTATACTGAAGTGACTGATTTAGGTATTTCTGAGCTTGGTGTCAGTCAAGTAAGATTCGATTTTTTTAATATCGGCTCCTATGAGTCGGTTATTAGCGAGGTGTATTTTGACGATGGTACGCTATTGGGTATAGCGAACATTATTGATGCAGATGATGGTATCAGTGGAGTGTTCGGAGACTCAGGGGTAGATTTTAGTCAGGGAGCGAATCCGCCAAAGTTATCTGGAGGGGATAACCTTAATCCGAAATTTGAAATCACTGCTGGCTTTCTTGCCGATGCAGACAGCCCCTCGCCAACATGGGGTATTAGCCCAGGGGAGCAGCTAGGAATCATTTTCAACCTTAAAGGTGGCGGCACTTTTGATAATATAGCAGCAGAACTTACTGACGGTCGCCTTAGGCTTGGCCTGCACGTTACCAGCATCACCGGTAGTGGTAGTGAGAGCTTTGTAAACAACCCGGTTCCTCTGCCAGCCGCAGTCTGGCTGTTTGGATCAGGCCTAATTGGTCTACGCTTGGTATCAAAACGAAGAGTATATGTTTAATCGCTTTTAGCGCATCAACAAAATGTCCATTTATCGCAATCCCTAAGATAAATGGGTACTTTATTTGTAACTATTCAGCGAACTCTGTAACGGTTCAGATTGCGGTAAAATTTGAGAAAAACAAGGCGAAAAATATGAGTTTATACGCATAAATGATTATTTTTTAACGCCGTTATGTACGAGTTTGAGCGCGATCTGAGGAGCTGATTAGTGACCTTCATTTAAATAAACAACCACATGTATGCCTTATACACTGTGGTTATCCGTGCGGTGCTTCCTTGCTCTCACGAAAAAAATCACTATTTTTAGAGCGGCCCTATAGGCCTATTATTGCGAGAAAAGGCTTAAGGCTGACCTCTTCGCAGAGGGTT
>JAESUE010000377.1 GCA_016763235.1 Pseudomonadales bacterium | reverse complement strand
GCCCCATCTCGCCGACAAATACACCCCACACACCGTAGATGACTAACCCCGGTATAAGATTAGGAATCAAACTAATCAAGCCATATTTAATTGATCGTAAACCCACAACCATAACCAAGGTGACAAACAGCAGGGTAACTATAAAGCCTTTTTTCATGCCAATGACCGTCGTTTCGCCGGCTTTAGTGAGCATTGAATCAAAGCTTGTGCCCTGAAACCCCGTTTCTGGGTAACGGCTGGTAAACCATTGCTGAGCTTTGTTTTCCAAAGCCAAAAATTCGGTGTCATCCATGTGATTCAAAATAACGGTGAGGTGCAAGGCTGAGCTATCGTCCTTAAGCAAATCATCCGTGGTGGCGGAAAAGCCGTATAACAAGGTGTACTGAGATGCGAGATCACTACTGTCTGGCACTTTGCTCCATTGAGGGTCGTCATTATGCATGACCTGATTGATGCGCTTTAAAATATTGGTCAATGAGATAATCTTGGTGACATTCTCTTGCGCGCTATACCATGTGACAAATTGGTCAACTTTATTTAAATAATCTGGATTGTAAACGCCATTTTTAGAGCCGGAGTCGATGACGTATTCGATGGTTTTATGCCGCCCCATTTCGTCTACTGATACGGCCAATGCTTGCCCGATTTCGGTGTCATCATCAAAATAATTAAGCAAGTCATCGTTGAAACGATTATTTGCAGCGAACGGTGCAAAACCGATTACCAGCAGTGCGAATAAAACAAACAGTGGTCGGCGGTAGCCTAGGGAAAAATCACTAATAGCTTTAGCGATTTTATTTTGATCTAGACCTTTTTCGGGATCAGGGTTGCTCCACTTTAAGGCTAACGCGGGGAATAGCGTGAAGGACAATATAAATGCGACAGTGACTCCCAGCATTGTGAAATTGCCGAGGTCAGATATTCCTGCCACGCCAACGAAATTAAATCCTAAAAAGGCACCGATGGTTGTTAATGACGTTAACAGAATAGCCGTGAAATTTCTTTGTAAGCTAGCCGACATTGCGGCTTCTTTGTTAAGCCCATTTTTTAACTCCTTTAAATAGGTGGTGCTAATATGCAGAGTATCCACATTGGCAATAATTAAGGTGAGGATGATCGCTGTCGTTGATAACATGTTGAGCTCAACCCCGAACCATGCGCCTGCGCCGACACAACCCAGCGCAGCAGTAATATTTATTGTCAATATCGCAAGTAACTACTCAGCGAATATAAATTAAAAAATGTCTTGACGCTGTTTTTCAATAAAACTTTATTTTTTTACGGCGTTCAATCATCGGCCGGATTAGCACCCACAACCTTTCCGTATTACCCCTCTGGATTACTTGAATCCTATTACGAAAACAACCAAGCCTAATAAATTTAAAATCGTTAGAGTGCACTACAAAGCGGAAAAAACACCCTGAAAAAGCCATGATAGAATAAGCCCTTATTCGAGCTATCGCGGGGGCTGTTTCTATGAAAATTGATAATATCGACATCGACTCAACTTTCAGTGAGGTTGAACGATTACTTAAAGAAGATAAAAATATTTCCCCAGCGTTAGTGTCGATCATTAATGTCTTGCTACTACTGGTGAAGCTCTTGGCCAATCGCGCCGAGCTGACAGCCGTAATAGCAGCAAACCACCCTCTACGGATAAAAACAAAATAAAGCCAACCCGAAAAAAATCCGCCAAGAAAACCGGCGGACAACTCGGGCACGAAGGGGTCACGCTCAAGCAAATTGATGAGCCGGATGAAATTGAGTTGATTCAGATCGATCGACGTACGCTGCCAAGAGGCAATTACGAGAAGGCAGGGGTCGAACGTCGCCAAGTCTTCGATATTCAGATATGCCGCTGGGTTACCGAATATCAGGCCGAAATCTTAATCGATAAAACCTCTGGTAATCGTTATATTGCTCCATTCCCTGAAGAAATTGGAAAAGCCGTACAATACGGTAAACAGCTCAAAGCTCATGCGGTATATATGTCGCAGTATCAGTTGATCCCCTATAACAGAGTGCAGGAATTTTTCGCTGATCAAATGGGCATTCCGATCAGTGAAGGCTCGATCTACAATTTTAATATGGAAGCCTATAAAAAGCTTAAAACTTTCGAAGTTGTCACCAAGGAAAATTTAATTGATGCGCCGTTATTGCATGTCGATGAGACAGGTATAAACATTAACGGGGCAAGGCACTGGCTACATTGTGCAACGAATGCCTCATGGACTTACTTTTTTGCACACAAGAACCGCGGCAATAAAGCAACGGATCCCGAAGGTATATTGCCCTCGTTCAGAGGGGTGTTATGCCATGATCACTGGAAGCCCTATTACTGTTACAGCGAATGTCTGCATTCTTTATGCAATGCTCATCATTTGCGCGAGTTGACACGCTCTTGGGAGCAAGACGATCAAAAGTGGGCCAAATCCCTGCGGGATTTCTTGGAAAGCTGTAATGGAGCGGTTCATGATGCCGGTGGCAAGCTTTGCAGCGAGGACTCAAAAAAGAATTGGCAAGCCTATCGCTCCATATTGAAAGCTGCAGAAATAGAATGCCCACCGCCCGATGAAAAAGACCGAAAAGGTAAGCGAGGCCGCTTAAAGCGCAATAAATCCCGTAATCTTCTCGAGCGTTTTATAAAATTTGAAGAGGATGTCCTGCGATTTATGGATAATGAGATCGTGCCCTTTACGAACAACCAGGGTGAGCGAGATATTCGCATGACGAAAGTCCATCAAAAAATATCTGGGTGTTTTCGTAGTATGAACGGTGCGAATATATTTTGCCGCGTACGCGGTTATTTGTCGACGTGTCGTAAGCAAGGAATGAGTTCAAGCGAAGCTTTGACGCTATTGTTCAATGACGAGCTGCCAGATTTCGCCAAATAATTGAGAATTACGCTGAGTAGTTACTATCGCAAAGACTAACCCTACGCAACGGAACAAGAAAAACAATAATGAGAACATGATAATAATAGTTAGCGGTAGGAATGCGCCAAATGTTTCGCCTATAGCCTGTTGGGTTTGATTGAGAAGAACTACGCTGCCATTAAGATAAACGGCTATGTCTTGGTTGTTCGCTTCAACTTGTTGCTTTATTTCTCGTGCTCCCAGCATCACTTCTTTAAGTTGCTTGGGGTCAGTAGGGTCGAAATTATTGGCTCTTCGTAGATTTGTGTGGAGCTCATGGAGCCATTTCCAATCCGCCGCAATAAAATAATATGCTATTTCTAAATCCGTCAAAGGATCTATAGCCTC
>JAESUE010000376.1 GCA_016763235.1 Pseudomonadales bacterium | reverse complement strand
GCCCTGAAAAATTAATAAAAGAAGGTTTGGCAGATAAAGAAAGCAGCTATATTTACGCTTTAGGCCAACTGGCGCTCTGGAGTGCCCACAGCGATAAAATTACCCGCAAAGGCTCTAACAGCGGTGAACACATTCTCAGTAACGATGACGAATCTCGTCTGGTTATTCCCAACCCTAAACTTGCGCCCTATGGTTTTGCGGCAGTAGAACTGATGAAACGTCTCAAGGTCTATCATCTCTGGCAAAAGCGCCTAATTACCGCGCAGAACGTAGCGCAGGCCCAGCAATTTATACTCAGCGGCAGCGTGCCGTTTGGCTTTATTCCCTTATCTCAAATCAATGCCCTGCCTCCCGATCAACGAGGCTCTTATTGGCAGGTGCCTGCCTCCCTTTATCCCCCCATTGTGCAACGGGTCGTTTTACTCGAAAAGGGCAGGCAAAATCCTGCTGCAGCTGCCTTCCTTGAATTTTTAAAATCTGCCCAATCACGGAAAATAATCCGTGAATCCGGTTACCTGCCCGAGCCTTCAAACTAATGCCTGCTGAACTTACACAATTTGACTTTAGCCCGATCTGGTTATCATTAAAACTAGCCTCCATAACCACGGTACTGTTGCTACTGCTCGCCACCCCCGTCGCTTGGTGGCTGGACCGCAGCGAGCATCGACTTAAAAGCATGATAGCGGCGCTGGTCACCCTGCCTCTGGTTTTACCCCCCTCTGTACTGGGCTTTTACCTATTACTGATGCTTGGCCCCAATGGCCCCATTGGTTCATTCAGCCAGCAGATTGGGCTTGGCTCCCTCGCATTCAGCTTTAAGGGTTTAGTGATAGCATCCGTCATCTATTCGTTCCCCTTCGCCGTACAACCCATTCAAAATGCCTTTGAAGCCATGGGGAAAAAACCTTTAGAAGCCGCTGCAACATTAGGCGCTTCCCCCTTTGACCGTTTTTTTACTATTTCACTGCCCATGATACGACCGGGCTTGGTGACCGCTGCCGTGCTGGGTTTTGCCCACACCATTGGCGAGTTTGGGGTAATATTAATGATTGGCGGCAATATTCCCGGCGAAACAAAAGTGTTATCAGTGGCCATCTATGAACATGTAGAAAGCATGGAGTTTCAGCAGGCCCATATTCTTTCAGGTGGCATGGTGCTGTTTTCGTTTATCGTATTGTTTACGCTTTACAGCATTAACGGCAAAACCCGGAGGCTGCATTGAATAAAACCATCTCCGCCTCTTTTAATTTGCAGCGTGATCAATTCACCCTGAATGCGGAATTTACCGCACCGATGAGTGGTGTCACCGCCCTTTTTGGCAGCTCCGGTTCAGGAAAAACCACCGTATTACGCTGCCTCGCCGGTTTGGAAAAACAAGCCAGTGGTTTTTTAAAGGTGGGCGATAAGGTATGGCAGGATGAACACCATTTCGTGCCCACCCATAAACGCCCCATCGGATATGTATTTCAAGAAAGCAATCTGTTTGAGCATTTATCCATTACCGAAAATCTCACTTACGGCATGAAGCGTACGCCCGTCGAATCACGCCGCATTGATTTTAACGAAGCCGTTGAGCTGTTAGGCATCAAGGCATTTCTGGCACGCAAACCCGCACAGCTCTCCGGTGGCCAGCGGCAACGGGTCGCCATTGCTCGCGCTCTACTCACCAGCCCCCAATTATTATTAATGGATGAACCCCTCGCCAGTCTCGACTTGGAAGGCAAAGCAGATATATTACCCTACCTCGAACGCCTGCATGATGAGCTGAAACTGCCTATTATTTATGTCAGCCACGCCCCTGATGAAGTCGTGCGTATTGCTGATCGCATGGTATTAATGAAACAAGGTGAAGTACTGGCGCAGGGAGATATTAACGAACTGCTCACCCGCACTGATTTACCCTTGGCGCACTTGGAAGAAGCCTGTGCGGTGGTGAGCGGCAAGGTTGTTAAACACAATAAAGAATTCCATTTAAGTTATCTTGCACTATCCGGTGGCACCGTGGCGGTATCCTATAAAGACCTGCCCATCGGGCATTCTGTCCGCGTAAGAATTCTTGCACGAGATGTGAGCTTGGCACTGAACCCCGTTGAAGGCACCAGTATTACAAACGTATTCCCCGTACGAATTTGCGCGATAGACTCGACAAAAGACCCTGCGAAAAAACTAATAACGCTAGGCATGGGCGGAGACAAAATAATCGCAACTATTACTGCACTCTCCACCAGCCTGCTTAATATTGAAGTGGATAAAATCATGTATGCACAAGTCAAAAGTGTTGCGTTAATGCGTTAAATAATTCGTTTTGTATAACACCTCCTTATACTTCAAACGAAAATTTTCTTTTCAAATATTCTGGCTTTATTCATCGATTATTCATCACCCTTATCTTCATCTAATAAGCGACGTACATTCGACAGTAGCGCGGCAGATGTATAGGGTTTGTAGAGAAAATTCAGATTTTTAACGGTATCATCCATGTTATTACTCTCACTGGTAAAGCCACTCACCAACTGCATTTTAATCTGCGGGTAAAGTTTCTTTACCGCTTCAACAAATTGACAACCATCCATACCAGGCATAACAACATCGGAAATAATCAGGTTAACGGTTTCATCTTTAAGCATTGAAAGCGCATGCTCAGCACTACCCGCAGACAAAACGCGGTAACCATAAGCAGTAAGCACCTCGCGGGCTAATTCAACAAGAGCCGGCTCATCGTCCACCACTAGGATGCTTTCCCTGCCATCCAGATCTGTTATATTTTTAGGCACAACGCGGCCAATTTCTTCTGCTTCGCTACTGCGGGGGAAATAGAGATCAAAACGACTACCCTGTGCGAGTACAGAGTGCACCCGAACAGCACCACCGCAACACTGCATAAAGCCGTATACCTGGCTTAGACCAAGACCAGTGCCCTTTTCACCCTTGGTGGAAAAAAACGGATCAAAAATTTTCTCTTTTGTTGTTTCATCCATTCCACAGCCGGTATCAATGATACTGAGGGCAACATACTCACCCTCCTGCAGATGCAACCTGCTCGCACTCACTCCCTTGAGTCGCTCATTGCGTGTACAGAGGGTCAGCTGCCCATTATCGTGAATGGCGTGCATGGCGTTAATACTCATATTAAGAACGGCATCTTCCAGATCACCACTGTCTAGGCAAACCGGCCATGGGTTTTTCACCAAATCAAGTGCCAAGGTTATACGTGCCGTTAATACTTTCTCCAGCATCAATTGCTGGCCTTGTACAGTTCATTAATATCCTGCACATTGCTGGCCTGGGATTTGAACCGCGTAAAGGTCAGCAATTTTTGAGTGAGCGTCGCCCCACGCTCAGCAGAGCGCTGGATAATTTGAGCATATTCTTTCAGTTGGGGTTCGTGATCTAGTCGGTCATGAAGCAGTTCAGAGTAACCCAAAATGACACCAAGCATATTGTTGTAATCATGAGCAATACCACCCGTTAATTTGCCCAGTGCATCCATTTTCTGACTGCGACGCAATTGTTCTTCCTGATGTTTACGTTCAGTCACATCAACAGAAAGACTACAAACAGCGTAAACCCGATGACAATCATCAAACATGGGAAACTTTGTGGTCACGTAACTGCGCCCATCATCACGAAAAGTAATTCCCTCAGACTCAACAACGTGTTCTGCATCCATCACCGTGCGATCTTCACTCTGCATTTGATCCGCAACCGGTTTAAGAAAAACCTCATGAAGCGTTTTACCAATGATGTCCTCACGATGGCTTTCGAGTAAGGTTTCGAATGCCTGATTGATAAACGTAAAACACCCTTGCAGGTCACAGACGTAAATTGCCGTTGGCGAGTTATCCATTATCGCCTGCAAATCACGCTGGCTATTTCTTACCGCCTGCCGCAGTCGATATTGCTCAGTAACATCGTTAAATATTAATACCATACCTTGAATCTCTTCCCCCCCATTTCGAATAGGCGCGGCTGAATCAGCGATATGATACTCCGTAGCGTCTCGGGCGATCAGCGTCGTGTGATTACTGAGGTAAACCGTTTCGCCGGTGCTCAATACCTTTTCAATCGGGTTTTCAATCGGCTCACGCGTAGAGGCATCAATAATTCTGAATATGGATTTCACTGACAGACCCTTTGCTTCCTGCAAGGGCCACCCCGTAAGTTGTTCGGCTACGGGATTCATGCGAGTTACGCAACCTTCCGAATTGGTTGCAATCACGGCAT
>JAESUE010000375.1 GCA_016763235.1 Pseudomonadales bacterium | reverse complement strand
TGTTAAAAAGAAAAAACTCAGGAGCACTTTGGCAAGATGTGATCAGCCCCGATTTATTATCCGTGTTATTAATTGGTGAAGAAAAAAGAAGCAGTCAGCTACCTTATTATTTTCTGGCGCTGCTATGGATTTTAGCTATTTTTTCTTTGGCTGGCCCTGCATGGCAAAAACTTCCCCAGTCGGTGGAAAAACGCATCGATGCCCAAGTCATCATCCTCGACCTATCCCTTTCTATGCTTGCCGATGATATCAAACCCTCTCGACTGGCCCGCGCCAAACATAAATTAAGAGATATTCTAAAACAACGAGACGAAGGTGTTACTGGGCTAGTCGTATATAGCGGTGATGCTCATGTCGTTTCCCCGCTTACCGATGATAACCAAACCATTCTAGCCCTAGCACCCTCACTGGGGCCTGAACTAATGCCGGTTCCTGGCAGCAACGCCCTCGCAGCAATTCAAACAGCGCAAAATCTCCTACAGAATGCACAAGCCAAAAACGGGAAAATCATCCTCATAACCGATGGAATAGACAAAAGCCAGCTAGGCGATATAAATAAACAACTCGCAAAATCCAAACATACACTATCCATTTTAGGTATAGGGACAGCAACCGGCGCACCCATTAAAATGCCCGATGGCTCATTACTGAAAGACAAGCACCAGCGCATCGTCATTCCTCAACTGGAAAATGCCCCCTTAATTAAACTAAGCCGTAAACATGGCGGCCATTACAGCGATATCAGTAATGACGACAGTGACATCAATGACCTTCTGAGTAATAGCATTCCATTTTCCAAAGCGGATTATAAAAGTACCGAGCGGGATTTTGACCTATGGCAAGAAGAAGGCCCCTGGTTATTGGTTCTCATACTGCCGCTGGCTGGGTTAGCATTTCGGCGTGGCTGGTTAGGCATTTGTGTTGTCGGCGTATTCGCTAGCACAAGCTTACTGCCCTCCCCAGCCGAAGCTTTCGAGTGGCAAGATCTATGGGAAACACCCAATCAACAAGGCCAAACCCTCTATCAAAAAGGGGATTATGAACACGCCGCCGAAACATTTAAATCAAGCGACTGGAAAGCCAGCAGCTATTACAACCAAGGCGAATATGAAAAAGCCATTGATTATTTTTCACAAAATGACGATGCCAGCAACCACTACAATCGCGCCAACGCCCTCGCCAAATCTGGTAACTTAGAAGACGCCTTAAACCATTATCAAAAGGCATTAGATCAGCAAGGTGATTTCGACGATGCGCAATTCAACTATGATTTAGTCGAAAAACTCTTAGAGCAGCAGCAGGAAGAGCAATCAGAACAACAACAAAACTCCGAAGACCAAGACCAAGCGGGCGACCAAGAAAACGATAACGCACAAGAAAATCAAGATTCATCTCAAGACGGTCAACCTCAGGACAGCCCACTTCAAGAAGAGCAAGCCGACAAGAACGACGATGAAAAACAGTCCGAAAACGAGCCTGAATCCAATCCATCACAGCAAGAAAACGCCCAACAATCTGAAGATGAAAACCAAGAAAACACAGAGCCAAAAGAAGCCCAGGCAACACCTTCAGAACTGGCTGACATGAGCGAACAAGAGAAAAAACAAGAATTGGAACAGTGGTTACGTCGAGTGCCAGATGACCCAGGTGGCCTTCTAAGACGGAAGTTTTATCTTGAATCCCAGCAGAAGCAAAGCCGCTCTTCTGACAAACAGTGGTAAGGAAAAAAGTCATTGAAGCATACAACAGTTATTCGAAAATTATTTCTTACAATATCACCACGATACACATCGCTTATCGTACTGGCTTTTTTATTTCAAAGTCTGAGTAGTGTTATATATGCGGTCGAATTCACCGCCACCGTCAATCGCTTTACCCTAGGAGAGGGGGAAAGCCTTGAGCTACGTTTGCAAATCGATGAATCGAGCTTGTTAAAAAAGCCCAACTACAGCCCCCTGGAAAAAGATTTCGATATTATAAATGTCGGCCGTAGCAGCCAAGTACGAATCATAAACGGTGATACAAAATCTTCCACCATTTGGAAGCTGATCCTTATTCCAAAAACAACAGGGCAGATCATTATCCCCCCCCTTCGCTTGGGCAGGCTAAAAACGCAGCCCATTACGATCAATGTGGCCCTAGCATCTACACAAAGCAGTAAGCTGCTACAAACCCAGCCACAAATCATGGTTGAAGCCGTCGTGGATAAAACCTCCCCTTATGTCCAGGAACAAATGCTTTATACCGTACGCCTATTATTTCAAGGCATACAAATTCGCCAATGGAATCTCAGCGAGCCCAAGGTGGACGATGCCCTCATTCACCCCTTGGGCGAGCCGGTTCAATATGATAAAAATATCGGCGGCATCACCTATGGTGTACTTGAAAAGCGCTATGCTATTTTCCCCCAAAGCAGCGGCGAACTAAGAATTTCGCCCATCACATTTTCTGGCGTCATCAGCGATGGCAAACGGAATTATATCGGCCGTGGGCAACAAATCATAAAACGCTCCCAAGCTATAGATATCACCGTACAGCCCAAAAACAGCACGTTTCCAAATATAAATTGGCTGCCCGCGAAAGCGCTTCAGTTGGAAGAACACTGGTCACCTGAGCTCAATGATTTAAAAGTCGGTGAATCGGTTACCTGGACTATCGTAACAAAGGCCCTAGGGCAAAGTAGCGCCACCCTGCCGCCACTGAATATAAAATTCCCGACAGAATTCAAAACCTACCCTGATCAGGCCAAGTTGGAAGAAGGCCAAAATGCGGATGGCCTTATCGGCCGCCGCAGTGAATCTATCGCCATCATTGCCACAACTTCCGGCGCGTTCACGCTGCCCGCAGTGGAAATCAGTTGGTGGAATACTCAAACAAACCAACTACAAACGAGCAAAATTCCAGGGCGCAGCATTACAGTCATCGCTGCCGCACCACAAAAACAGGCATCACCCAGCCTCCCCTCTCTTGCAGCCCCCAGAATCGCCGCCACTCCACAGGCTCTATTAGAAATCCCCATTAACGATGCGGAGCTTCTAAAGGAGTTGAAGCAATGGAAAACCGGAGCGCTGCTAAGTTCAGCTCTTTTACTGTTAATTCTGGCCATTAATATGGTGTTATGGATACGCAGAAACACAACAAAACAGGTGGCAACGTCCGAGAACATTCTTTCCCAAAAAGAAAGGCAGCAGCAAATACGAAGCCAGCTGAAAAACGTATTAGCCGCCTGCAAAACTAACGACCCCAAACAGGCACAAGCCGCACTGCTTGATTGGTTTAGCAGCTTGCAGCGCCGCCGCCTACACTCCATTGGGCAAGTTAAGGCTGAAATGACGAACCCTGCCCTTAAGGAAGAGTTAGGAAAACTAGAAAGCCTGCTATATAGTGCGCAACTCGGTGCACAATCTTGGGATGGTGCGGGACTGGCTGAACTGGTGAGAAATCACAGCGCAACGCAGCCTAAAACGAACAAAGAAAAAGAAATACTCACACCTCTCTATCCATCAGCCTAATACATTTTCTAAACGGAAGCTTTAATGGCAATAAACTGGTATCCCGGCCACATGCACAAGGCCAGAAAAGAAATTATTGCAGCAATGCCAAATGTAGACCTCGTCATCGAAGTGTTGGATGCACGCATTCCTTTTAGCAGCGAAAACCCTGTCATAGCGCAAGTTCGCACCCACAAAGGCAATACTAAACCTTGCCTTAAAGTGCTGAGTAAAATTGACTTGGCAGACCCCCTGCAAACAGAGCGCTGGTGCCAATACTTTGAGCAGGAACAATCCGTTAAAGTTATCCCCATCGCTATCAGCGAAGAAAATGTGGCTAAACGCGTGGTATCAAAAGCTCGTGCACTGTTCCCCGAGCGCTCTAAAGACAAAGCCATTAGAGCCATGATCATGGGTATTCCCAATGTCGGGAAGTCATCACTGATAAATGTGCTTGCAGACCGCACCATTGCGAAAGTGGGTAATGAACCTGCCGTTACCAAAAGCCAGCAACGCATAGACATTGGTGAAGGCATCATCCTCAATGATACCCCCGGCATACTGTGGCCAAAGGTTGAGAATCCTCATAGCGGCTACCGACTGGCCGCCACCGGTGCAATCAAAGACACCGCCATGGACTACCTCGACGTCGCTTTTTATGCCGCAGAGTACCTTATAAAAAACTACCCTGATCAATTGATCAAGCGATATGACCTGAAAACCCGCCCCTCACACCCCGAACAGCTTCTCGATGAGTTAGGCAGCAAAAGGGGGTGTTTACGCAGTGGTGGACGCGTTGATCTAAACAAAGCAGCCGCACTCTTTATCCATGAGTTACGCAGCGCACAAATTGGGCGCATCACCCTCGAAACGCCAGAAATGATGGCAGAGGAAATTCTTGAAGTAACCCGTTTAAAAGATGAAAAAGAAAAGAAAGATAAAGAAAGAAAAGCGGCAAGAAGACAAAATAGTAGAGGCTAAAACCAATACAGCTCATACAGGGTTGCTTGTAACGATTCAGCGAACTCTGTAGCTGTTTAGGTTGCGTTCGAATTTGAGCAGAGCAAGGCGAAAAATGTGCGTGTATAAAGTTGAATGATCATTTTTTATACGCATTATGCGCGAGTTTGGACGTGAGCTGAATTTGAACGTAATCTGAATAGTGACGTTGCTTTAGCCTCAAAACCTCAGCTGGATACAAAAGTCTGCGTAGATTCGCACTAACGGCAATGGCAGCAAGAAGCTCTTCGTTTTACAGCGTATTTTGTGATTCTAAAGATAATGACAACGAAAGTACTACGGGGGATACGGAGAAGAAGTGATGAAGGTCATTCTATGGGGAAATTAAAACCCCGGTACTATGAAAACTGCGAGAGTGGTGGGCCGTGATGGATTTGAACCATCGACCAATTGGTTAAAAGCCAACTGCTCTACCGACTGAGCTAACGGCCCGTCTCGAAGAGGGCGTATAATACTCTATCCAATATTATTTACAAGCCATTGAAGCAACTTTTTTCATCATAAAGGGGGAGCGGCAATAATAATCGCGTTACGACACATAACGTGTTGGATCCGCAACACAGGCCCCCTCAAAGCCTTTCCTTCGCAAACGACAGCTATCACACAGACCACAGGCCCGCCCTTCGTCATCAGCCTGATAACACGAAGTAGTCAGGCCGTAATCAACACCTAGCTTCAAGCCAAGCTTAATAATATCAGCCTTACTAAGATCAATAAGGGGTGTATGAAAAACCGGCCCATGACCTTCAGTACCCGCCTTAGTTGCTAAGTGTGCCATTGTTTGAAATGCATCAATAAACTCTGGGCGACAATCAGGGTAACCAGAATAATCTACCGCATTTACTCCGATAAAAATATGCTGCGCACCCAGTACTTCTGCCCAACCAAGGGCAATAGCCAGAAATATAGTATTTCGTGCAGGTACATAGGTTACAGGAATCCCACCCTCAACCTCGGCAAGCTCTTCGGATTCCGGCACCGGAATATTGTCGTCAGTGAGTGCCGAACCACCAAAGGCACGCAGGTTTATAGGTATCACTTTATAATCGGACACGCCAAAACGCTGGGCGGTACTTTCTGCAGCCCTAAGCTCTGCCCGGTGCCGCTGACCATAGTCGAAACTTAGGCCATAACATTCGTAGCCCTTTTGTTTGGCTATAGCCAGACAGGTTGTAGAATCGAGACCGCCAGAGAGCAGCACTACTGCCTTTTCAATCATATTTAAATCTTCTTGCTAGAAAGTCTTGGTTCGAGGTGCGGCCTTATCGGCCAGGCTGATCACCCCAGAGTAATTTATGTAACTGTAGCTGAAAACGGACTGCCAGCTTATCTTCAATGATCCAATCGGCCAGGATATGCGCTTCGATTTCCTCAAAGGATGGAGAAAATAGTATTTCGGATGCCACCCCTTTTAGCTGGTTCTGCAGCACCTCTTTTGCCCACAGATAGTCGAGGCGGTTTGCTATCACGAACTTCACCTGATCTTTCTCACCTAGCTGAGAAATATTTGCATAGCGGTTTTTAGGCTCTTCTCCCGACGAAGGCGTTTTTAAGTCCATCACCTTAATCACTCTCGAATCAACATCACTCACATCCAGCGCACCGCTGGTTTCCAGAGATACTTCGTAGTTTTTATCGCAAAGTCGCTCAAGCAGGCCAATACAGCCTTTTTGGGCCAATGGCTCTCCCCCAGTAACGCAAACGTGTCTCACACCGTGAGAGCTCACCATTTCTAAGATGCTATCGATTTCAATAAGCTCACCACCACTAAAGGCATAAGCACTATCACAATAATTGCAGCGCAAGGGGCAACCGGTAAGACGTACAAATACCGTCGGGAAGCCGATCGAGCGACTTTCGCCCTGTAGGGAAAGGAAAATTTCAGTAATTCGAAGGGAGTTCAATACAAATTTCGCCAAACAGAAGGGTAGGTTGGCGATTATAACAAGCGATGAGCAAAAACGGGATAGCATGTTTCTAACTGAAACAAATGCTACAAAATTAATAACGATTCAGTGAACCCTACAACTGTTCATACTGTGTTCAAATTTGAGCAGAACAAGGCGGAAAATATGACTGCATAAGGTTAAATGATCATTTTTTAACGCTGTTATGCACGAATTTAAGTCTGAGCTGAGTAGCTACCCAAAATTAAAAGCCTAGCGCGCACTCATTGCATCAAGGTACTTACGTGCCAAACTTGCCGCGCCACTTTGAGGGTGCTGCTGCAAAACCCGGCCAAGATACTTCTCTGCAAGCGCCGGCTGACCAGTAAGGTCGTACAGCTTACCGAGTTTAAAGAGTGCCGCTGGGGCTTTTTGGTGCGTCGCATCACGCTGTAGAAGCTTTAAAAAATAGATCTCAGCATCCTGATAACTTGGCGTCGCCACGGCCAAACTAATCTCTCCCAACCAATAGTATGCATTCGATACATAAGCACCACTTGGGTATGCAGAGAGAAGCTTATTTAAAAGAGATGCGGCCTCACTAAATCTTTTAGCCTTAATGTTTTTTTGAGCTTGCTTGTAAAGGGATTTTTCTTCTACCGTTGCTTTTCCTACAGATGGGAGAGCACTCCTTGTTGAGATTTTCTCAGGAAGGTTGGTATTCGGCTTTGCCACATTGAGCTGGCTAATGCGCCTATCAAGATCGAGATAACGATCCCGCGAGCTCTTTTTAAACTGTTCAAGCAAATAAGCCTGTTCTTCCACTGTTCCGCGCAACTGCTGCACTTCCTGCTGCAACTGCTCAACTTGGCTTATTAGCGTCCACTGCGATGAAGCACGCTCTTTATTGCTTGATGCCACCCCAGCCGCTTCAATAAACGGTCGAGAAACCAGTACATTAGATTTGCTTTTTTTATCTTGAACAATCAACACGGCGTCAGCAGAAACAGTAGAACTCGCCCATAAAAGGCTCACAGCGATAGAGGAACAAAATAGCTTCCGAACAAACCCGCAACAAAAATCAGATGAAGTCACCAGAAAAAACCCCGCACGGACATATACCTTAATCAGAGACTCCCTAAAGGAAAGCTAAACCGTTTGAATCAGCCCATTACATACATAGAAGCGTTAAAGGAAAAACGATCATCGTCACTCACCTAAAGAACAGCGCCGGGACAAACTTAGATACAGCCCCGGCCAACCTATAACAACCCCTTACTTATACACAATTTCAACCCGACGATTTTTTGCCCACGAGCCTTCGTCATGACCGCCTTCAACAGGACGCTCCTCGCCATAACTTACGGTTTCAATCTGACTGGCAGAAACACCGTTAACCAACAAGAATTTTTCTACCGCTTTTCCACGACGCTCACCCAAAGCGATA
>JAESUE010000374.1 GCA_016763235.1 Pseudomonadales bacterium | reverse complement strand
TAATCCCAATTACGTATTAGTCACCTTTTGCCGAGTCTTGAAATAGCGTGGTGGTAAGGCCCACTGAATGGATATAGGCACGTAACTACTCAGCTCACGCTCAAATTCGCGCATAACAGCGTTAAAAAGTGATCATTTATACTTATAAACTCACATTTTTCGCCTTGTTCTGCCCAGATTTGAACGCAATCTGAACAGTTACAGAGTTTGCTGAGGTGTTACCTATGCACTCAAACTGGAATGTTGCGTAAACAGCTATTTTAACTTCCTGTATCTACTACACTTGTTGGTGAGGCGAACGGTCAGCAGCGAGGAAGCACTTGGTGGACACCCTAAAAAAGGTACTTGTCATTGAAACAACTGGGAAAAGCATCTCTCAGCTTGAGCAAATTTTGTCAGGTTATTATCGAATTGCGATTGCATTTAATAATGATCAAGGGTTTGAAGAGGCAAAATCCGCCGACAAGCCTGATCTGATTTTAATCTCTGCCCTTGGCGAATTGGTTGAAAGTTATGAGCTTTGTACGCAGCTAAAAAATGACATGAAAACCTACGCGATTCCCGTGCTCTTTATTCTTGATCGATCTCAGGAGCTTGCCGAGTATCGCGGTTTTGAGGTGGGGGCAGCAGACTATCTCCCATTTCCTCTCCTTAAAGATGTGACACTTGCTCGTATAAATACCTATTTGAAGGTTATTGAGCTGGAAAAACAAGTAGAAAACCTTGAGGTGCGAGATGGCTTGACTGGGCTTTACAATCGATCTTATTTTGAAGATTATTTTAATCAGGAGTGGTTAAGAGCGCGGCGTTCAGAGTCTCCCTTGGGTTTGATGTTGATCGAGATTGATGGCTTTGACGAATACAACAAGCACTATGGTCATGCTGCATTGGCGGATGTTCTGAAAAGGCTCGCAGCACTGATTAAAAAGCGCTTATACCGACCAGCAGATATGGTCGCCAAGTATAGAGTAAAGGGGTATGCCTGCGTATTGCCAGATACCGATTACCCAGGTTTACGGCTTTTGGCTGAGGAATTAATGGCGGCGGTACTTGACCTTGAAATTAAACATGAGTTTGCAGGCCGAAGTAAACTGTTAACGATTAGCATTGCCGCCGACTATATTGTTCCGGAAGTAGAGCAATGCACCGAATTTTATTCTTCCATTCGGGCGCTTATTGATCAACACCCATCTCAAACTTTTGGCAGTATTATATTTCCCGATTCATAATCATTTCCCCATAACGCTTTTTATCGTTATGGGGGATATACTCGGTTTGGCTTTTTTAACCAGTCTTCATGCTGTGTCCCCAGTTAAATCAGAACTGGCGCTTTAGTCATTTATATGGCTGATGCATTAAAGAGTCGAAGAGCCTGCTTTTACGTCTTTTTAGGTCGCAAGAACAATCTTTAAGCTGTTAGAGTTAAGGTGATCCACCTTATGAATCTCTGGGGGCTATATGCTAGAAGTCGGTACGGATGAGCTTGTTTTTCAAATAATTATTGTTTTTACAGCATTATTTGTTTTTGTTGCAAGCATGGTGCTTTTTACCTCTTTTATTTTATTTTTTATAGACTATTTTCAGACTAAGCACACCGTGAGGAGGAACTATCCTTTATTAGGTCGCTTTCGGTATTTACTTGAAAAGCTGGGGGAGTTCTTTCGGCAGTACTTCTATGCGATGGATCGAGAAGAGCAGCCTTTTAACCGTGCGCAACGAAGCTGGGTATATCGTGCTGCAAAAGATGAAAGCAACTCAGTGCCCTTTGGGTCAACAAAAGACCTCCAGCGTCCGGGAACCATATTTTTTCTTAACTCACCATATCCGGTGTTAGAGGAAGAAGCCACGCCGATACTTCCGCTTCAAATTGGCCCATTTTGTCGAACTCCCTATCTTGCGCCATCATTTTATAATATCTCAGGAATGAGCTATGGCGCACTATCGCATCCAGCGGTATTGGCTCTTGGCGGTGGCGCAAAACGAGCTGGTTGTTGGATCAATACAGGGGAGGGCGGTGTTTCTCCCTATCATCTTGATAGTGGAGCAGACCTTGTGGTTCAAATTGGTACTGCAAAGTATGGAGTCAGAGATCTTGATGGCAAGTTAAGTGAGGAAAAACTTCTACGGATTGCCGGTTATCCTCAAGTTAAAACGTTTGAGATTAAACTTAGTCAGGGGGCAAAGCCTGGAAAGGGAGGGATTCTCCCGGCAAATAAAGTAACTGCCGAAGTAGCGGAAATAAGAGGAATAGAAAAAGGGTTCGCTTCTCACAGCCCGAACAGGCACCCTGATATCAATAGTGTGGAAAACTTGTTGGACATGATTGCTATGGTTAGGCAGGTGAGCGGTAAACCGTGTGGTATTAAACTTGTGCTTGGAAATGCAGACTGGTTACATGAACTGGTGAAGGCGATTCTGTTACGAGGAGAACGATCAGCCCCTGACTTTATTACTATTGACGGAGCAGAAGGTGGAACGGGCGCGGCGCCGATGTCTCTTATAGATTCAGTGGGCTTGCCCTTGAGGGAAAGCCTTCCGTATATTATAAGCCTACTTGAGGGCAGCGGTCTTCGAGGGCGCATAAAAGTAATTGCTTCTGGTAAATTAATTACTCCCAGTCTCGTCTCTTGCGCGCTGGCACAAGGTGCTGACTTCTGTGTGTCGGCAAGAGGATTTATGTTTGCCCTTGGCTGCATACAGGCCTTGCAGTGTGATAAAAACACTTGCCCAACAGGCATTACCACCCACAATAGACGTTTACAGCGTGGCCTTGATGTAAGCGAAAAAACAGAGCGAGTCCACTGTTTTCATCAGAATATGGTGAAAGAAGTGACGATGTTAGCCCACTCCTGCGGTTTAGTAGATCCGAGAGAGCTGGGGGTTCAGCATCTTCGTATCGTTGGCGGAGATGGTGTATCAAAACCCCTTCAATTATAGGTTTCTGGTGATTGTTTCGGTTGAAGGCAGTGTAATTGTCGAAAAATATAAGGAAAGAGCGGTGAAAGAATTTGACTTGTTTGTGATAGGTGCTGGTTCTGGTGGTGTGCGGGCCAGTCGTCTTGCTGCTGGGCTTGGAAAAAGCGTTGCAGTGGCGGAGCAGGAGTACCTCGGGGGTACCTGTGTTAACGTGGGGTGTGTGCCCAAAAAGCTATTTTATTATGGTGCCCATTTGCGGGATGATTTTTCCTTGGCAGATAGTTTTGGCTGGTCGCTGAATACCGATGGATTTTCATGGAAAACCTTACGGAATAACAAAGATAAAGAAATTGAGCGCTTAAACAATGTCTACAAGGGGCTCTTGGAAAACTCCGGAGTAAGCCTGATTCAAGGCACTGCGCGTTTTGTTGATAATCATACGCTAGAAGTGGATGGTACTCGTTATCGTGCCAAAAATATTCTCATCGCATCAGGAAGTCGTTCTTACCTGCCTGATATTCCGGGTAATGAGCATGTAATCACCTCGAAAGATGTGTTTTATCTGGATGAGTTACCCCGCAAAGTCATCGTCGTTGGGGGTGGTTATATCGCCGTGGAATTTGCCGGAATTTTTAATGGCTTGGGTGTAGAGACGGAGCTAGATTATCGAGGAGAACTCTTTCTCCGCGGGTTTGATGATGAAGTAAGAAATGTCGTGGCTGATGAGATGGTCAAAAAAGGCATTACCATACGCTTTAATTCCCATATTACTCGCATAGATAAGCTGACTAATTGCCAGAAAAAAGTGACTTACAGTGACGGTAGTATGCGAGTAGTGGATGAGGTGCTCTATGCAACGGGGCGTATTCCTTATACCGACCATTTATTATTAGAAAATACGCAGGTAGAGCTGACAAATAAAGGTGCCGTCCGTATATTTGACAACTTTCAAACTAGTGTACCTTCCATTTACGCAATTGGTGATGTAATTGACCGTATGCAGCTCACACCGGTAGCGCTTTCTGAAGCTAGCTCATTGATTGCTAATTTATTCGGGCATAAAAACCAAACAATGGACTATGAAGGGATTCCGACAGCCGTATTTAGTAATCCAAATATAGGAACTGTTGGCTTGACGGAGGAGCAAGCCAGGGAGAAATTTAACAATGTGGATGTCTATCGTTCTCGTTTTACGCCCATGAAACATAGCCTGTCAGGAGGCGATGAAAAAACGTTCATGAAAATGATTGTTGATAAAGACAGTGATAAAGTGCTTGGGCTGCACATGGTTGGAGATGATGCGGGAGAAATTATTCAGGGAATGGCTGTTGCGATTAAAGCAGGAGCGACTAAGTCAGTTTTTGATAGCACGATAGGTATTCACCCAACCGCTGCAGAAGAATTTGTAACGATGAGAACGCCAGGTTAGTTACTACAGTTCCCTGTCCCAAATAATAGCGGGCTATTGAAAACCTTCCTGCTGCAACAGTATAGCCGTTAATATTTCCATTAATAGATTCAATTATTGCGTGTGAATTACGCTTTTTTTGTCCCATCTCCCTTGTCGAGCCATTAACTGCGATTATTTCCAATAAGCTCTAGAGAGGTGGGGCTGCTATAGAGGGAATTTTTGCGTAGTTGTTTCTAAGTGTTAAAAAAAGACGTTATCGTGTCGCAATAACGTTGATCGGCAAGGGGTTTATAACTTTTATCCATATTTATCTTATTCATTAGTCTGTGAATCTTTTAAAACGCTGGTTATAATGCTGAACTGCTAAGCAGCTAGTGGGCTTTGGAAAACTAACACTGTGGTTGCAGTTGTCTAGGAAGGATGATGCATAAAACTGCTTTTTCTTTTTTAAGCTGAACGCTTTGTGTTGTTTCCCTAAAGTCCATCATCGGGGCTTTTCGCACTAAACTGGTCTTTTGTGGATGAGATCGCCATTCTTGCCAGCCAATAACTATAAACGAACAATCCAATGAGTGGAGTATAAAAATATGAAAAAGGTCTTGATTGGGGGGGTTCTAATCGGGCTTGTTATTTTTGCAGCAGGCTTAATAACAAAAAACCGAGAATCGGATTCGAGCTCTGTAGCTCAACAGTCTAGTAGTATCCCAAGTGCGGCGATGAGTATGGACTCTGATCGTGCTAGAAATGCCGAGGAAGAGCCAGGAAACTGGTTGCTTAACGGTCGTACTTATAGCGAACAGCGCTTCAGCACGTTAACTGATATCACCGACGATAATGTTGGTGATCTTGGTTTGGCGTGGTATTTCGATACTGACGCGAAGTCCGGCTTGGAAGCCACGCCAATAGTGGTAGACGGAGTGATGTACTTCACTGGTAGTTGGAGCGAAGTGTTTGCGGTAGACGCTAGAACAGGGGAAATGCTCTGGCGTAATGATCTCAATGTAGATAAAAACCGTGGTAAATATGCATGCTGTGATGTTGTTAACAGGGGTGTTGCAGTATGGAAAGGCAAGGTTTATGTCGGAACAATTGATGGTCGTCTTGTTGCGCTAGATGCTGCAAGCGGTGAGATCGTTTGGGATCAATTGACTATTGATCTAAACCGTCCTTATTCAATTACAGGTGCCCCACGTATAGTTAAAGATAAAGTGATCATTGGTAATGGTGGCGCAGAGTATGGTGTGCGAGGTTATATCACCGCTTACGATACCGCTACTGGAGAGCAGAAGTGGCGTTTTTATACTGTTCCAGGAAACCCCGAAGATGGTTTTGAAAACGCAGCAATGGAAATGGCAGCAAAAACCTGGGGCGGCGGTCCTTGGTGGGAAGTTGGCGGCGGCGGTACCGTATGGGACTCCATGGCCTATGACCCAGACCTTGATCTTTTATACATCGGTGTAGGAAACGGCTCCCCTTGGAATAAATACATTCGAAGCCCGGCGGGTGGTGATAACCTCTTCCTATCATCAATTGTTGCTATTGAACCCGATACAGGTACATACGTTTGGCATTACCAGACCACTCCTGGAGAGGCATGGGATTATACCGCTACGCAACATATGATTCTTGCTGAACTGGAGATCAATGGTAAAGAACGTAAAGTTATTATGCAGGCCCCAAAAAACGGATTCTTTTACGTTATTGATCGTGAAACGGGCGAATTTCTATCTGCAAATAATTATGTGCCCGTTAACTGGGCCACACACATTGATCCAGAAACAGGACGCCCTGTTCAGACGGATAATGACTATAAAGATAAACCAGTCTTTCAATTTCCTTCACCTCTCGGCGGTCACAATTGGCAGCCAATGTGTTACCACCGCGATACCGGCTATGTTTACATTCCTAGCCGAGAAATGAGCTTCCTCTATAATCACGATGAAAATTTCGTGTATGAACCAGGACACTGGAACGTGGGGATACCTGTGATGAAGGATATCTATGTACCTACATGGATAGATGCCGACTTAATTAAAAAGTTGGGTGCTGGAGCTGCTCGTGGTTATCTTCAGGCGTGGGATCCAATTAAGCAGGAGAGCGTGTGGCGGGTAGATCATAAAGGGCCTTGGAATGGCGGTGTCCTTTGTACCGCAGGGAATTTAGTATTTCAGGGTAATGGTCAGGCTGAAATTGTTGCTTATGCGGCAGACAGCGGCAAGAGACTTTGGTCCCATGAAACTCAGAGTGGCGTTATCGCAGCACCGATTACCTTTGCTGTTGATGGCGAACAGTATGTTTCTGTATTAGCCGGTTGGGGTGGGTCTGTTGGCCTATCGTTTTCTTTAGTTGGTAACACACCAGAGAAAACCTATAACAGGGGGCGTTTGCTTACATTTAAAATAAATGGCAATAATAGTTTGCCAGATTATGTGGTTCCAAAGCGTTTGCCTGAGCCTCCACCTAGAACAGCATCATCTGATGATGAGTACCAAGGTAATAAAATTTATCATCATAATTGTGTTTACTGTCACGGCCCTGGAGCGGTTAGCTCGCCAAATGTGAAAGATCTACGTTATATGGATGCCGCTACTCATGAGCAGTTCCTTGCTATTGTTTACGGAGGATTACATGAGCAAGAGGAAATGCCTGGATATGATGACCTTCTAACGATGGAAGAAGTTGAGAAAATTCATGCATATCTCATACAAGCGGGCCATGAAACTCTCGATGATGAAACGGCCAATAAAACCTGGATTGCCGTGAAATCCGCTGTATATAGCGTGATGGGCGCCGCTGTTAGTTTCTTTACCGGCATTATTACCTGGGCTTTAAAATCAGCGTAACGAGGTTATCTTGTTGTTGCATAAATGCCCTTCATTTTTCTTTTATAGACGAAAAGTGGAGGGCAGTTATTTGTATTTAGAAGAGGGGGTGTTTAGAGTAATTGCAGCAGAAAACCCATATGCCTGGAACTATTGTTTATGGGTGTTTATCTGCCATTACTAGGCAATCTAACTAAAGGGAAACAAATCCCTATCGAAAGACGTTTCTTGGTTTGATACCTCAATAGTGTAATTTTAAGGAGTAAAATTAATGTTTGATAATGTAAAGCGTGATGTTTTTACTGAAGATCACGAGATTTTTCGTGACACATGTCGTAAGTTTTTTGAAAAAGAAATTGTACCTTTCCATGATCAATGGGAAGAAGATGGCCAGGTATCTAGAGAATGCTGGAATAAAGCTGGGGAAGCAGGGCTTCTTTGTATGACTATGCCAAGTGAATACGGTGGAGCTGAAGCTGACTTCATGTATACCGTTATTATGGCTGAAGAGCAGGGGCGCGTTGGTGCCAGTGGGCCTGGTTTTATGCTTCATTCAGAAATTGTAGCGCCTTACATTAATAAATATGGTTCCGACCAGCAAAAGACTCGTTGGTTGACAAAAATGGCTACCGGTGAGTCCATTGGCGCGATTGCGATGACCGAACCAGGTACAGGAAGTGATCTGCAAGCCATTAAAACTACTGCTCTTAAAGATGGCGATGATTACATCATTAACGGCCAGAAAGTTTTCATCACAAACGGTTATATGTGTGACTTGGTTATTGTGATTGTTAAAACTGACCCTGATAAGGGTGCCGCTGGAATTAGCTTATTTGTTGTTGAAGCCGGTACTGAAGGCTTTACAAAAGGGCGTAAACTAAAGAAAGTTGGTTTGAAAGCACAGGACACTTCGGAACTCTTTTTTGATAATGTACGTGTTTCCAAGGACAATCTTCTTGGTCAGGAAGGAATGGGATTTGCCTACCTGATGTCAGAACTAGTGCAAGAGCGCTTGTTGATTGCAATGGGAGCAGTAACCGCCTGTGAAAGAATACTGCAGCACACTGTTGAGTATGTGAAAGGGCGTGAGGCTTTTGGGCGACCGATCTCGAAATTTCAGAATACACGCTTTAAGCTGGCTGAGTTGGCCACTGAAACGAAAATTGCTCGTGTTTTCGTTGACGACTGTCTTGCCAAGCACATGCGCAAAGAACTGGATGCAACCACCGCCGCAATGGGTAAGTTGTATACCACAGACCTTCAAGTAAAACTTGTTGATGAGTGTTTGCAGTTGCACGGTGGATATGGATACATGCTTGAGTACCCTGTAGGTAAAGCGTTCGTTGATAGTCGTATTCAAAAGATTTACGGTGGCACCAACGAAATCATGAAAGAGCTGATTAGTCGATCTTTCTTGTAAGCACTAGCTGCTTTCGGAGCCCAGAGGAAAATATCTTAACTCTATCTCTGGCAACGAACGGGCTTTAGTGGAAATGGCATGTTATCAGTTTCTGGTGCATGCCAATTTTTTATCTGTTCTTTTAATGGGCACACATTACACTCACTTCTTCGATTGACTAAACCCTAGCGCTTCTTTTAGTTGGCGAGGGCTTTTAATTTCCTTCTTCGTTAGTTTTTAAACGAATTTTCTGGGAACCTTCTTTGGCCATTTAAAATGGCACCTTGCCTTCCTCTAATAGTTTTCCTCCAAATGTATTGGATTGTATGGAAAGCTGCTTTTATCTATCTATAATTAGCCTATATTTCTATTGAACCCTGCTGCAATATTATTTCAGGTATCACCCCTTGGTATCATCACGTCAAAAGGAAATGAATTGAATCAGAAAAAACAACCCAAAGTTGGCTTGGTTTTATCCGGAGGTGGTGCGCGAGGTGCCTATGAAATAGGGGTGCTTATCTATCTCAGGGAGAAACTTTCAAAACGTCTTGGGTATGATGTACCGATTGATATCTTAACAGGAACGAGTGTTGGGGCGATAAATGCGGCATTTATCGCCTCTACTATTGACCAACCTAGAAAACAAGGGCGCATCCTTAGAGGGCTTTGGGAAGACTTACGCGTAGAGCATCTACTTAGTGTTGGTCCGAGGGATTTATTTAATGCGGGTCGCCTTCTATTTGGTAATAATGAACCTGCAGAAGTCAGGGGTTCCAGACATGGGGGATTGCTGAATACCCGAGGGCTTGAACAGTTTGTAGCCAGGAAGACCCCTTGGCGGCGTATCCATAGGAATATTGCACATGGGGATCTTGGTGGTTTGGCGATATCGGCCACGCATATCGGAACAGGTCATACCGTGGTGTTTACTCAAACAAGGGAGCCAATTAAGGGGAGTTGGACAAATAACCCCTTCGTAGAACATAAAGTGGCTCGAATAGGGCCGCGGCACGTTCTTGCCTCTGCGGCAATCCCGATGTTCTTCTCTTCAGTGAAAATCAACAATGAATATTATACAGATGGTGGTTTAAGACAAAATACACCAATGTCTCCGGCCATCAGGATGGGAGCGGAAAAGCTGCTGGTGATTTCTTTGAAGCATATTCCTAGCGAAGAGGAGCTTAAAAACCAGCACTGTATTACTTATCCGCATCCTTTACTTCTTTTCGGTAAAGCGATGGATGCATTGCTGTTGGATCATACTGAATATGATATTGATCGTATGGAGCGCTTGAATGCTATTTTGCATGCTGGAGAGGCGGCATTTGGTGACGGCTTTTTGGAAAAACTTAATAACGAAATGATTGAGCTGCGCGGAGCCCCTATTAGGAAAATTGATGCCCTACATATTCGGCCTTCGGAGGATATTGGGGCGCTGGCGGCTGACTTTATTCGTAGTGGTAGAGCTGAGATTAAAGGGAAAATGTTGAGTTGGATGATGCGCTGGTTGGTTCGAAATGATGATGTGC
>JAESUE010000031.1 GCA_016763235.1 Pseudomonadales bacterium | reverse complement strand
CATATAAACTCACATTTCTTGCCTTGTTCTGCTCAAATTTGAACGCAATATGAACAGTTACAGGGTGTTCTGAGTCGTTACTTTGAGTTTTCCTTTAATTCTGGAAGAGTATGGCCCTAGTTTTCTGATATATTGCGCTTAATAAGTTTATACGGATATATATCAGGATGATAAGTAGGGTTCTCTTCAGGTTTGCGTTTGGCAGTCAGTTGACGGTGGCCTTTGCATTATTGCTATTGGCGGGCAATGGTCATGCGTCTATGAAGGAAAAGTCTGACCCTCTGGAGGGGTTTAATCGGGCTTCTTATTGGTTGACGGATGAGTTCGATCAGTTGGTTTTTCGTCCCATTGCGGTGCTGTATGACCGTGTTCTTCCTCAGGCAGGGCAGCTCTTAGTCGCCAATTTTTATGCAAACCTTCTTGAGATTCCATCGTTTACAGGTGAAGTGCTGCAAGGCAAGTGGCGTTTAGCGGGGAAGGGTGCGGGCAGGTTTGTTATAAACACGTCCCTTGGTGCTGTGGGTTTCTTTGATGTGGCAACTCGACTAGGGTTTGAGCGACATAACGAGGATATGGGGCAAACTTTGGGGTATTGGCGAGTGCCAGCTGGGCCCTATCTATTTATTCCCTTGCTGGGGCCCAGTACAGTGCGCGATAGTGCTGGGCTGTTTGTTGATTTGTTTATAGTCCCTTACCGTTATCTCGATGCAATGTCAGTGCGCAATACACTCTATGGATTAGATTTCGTTCATAAGAGAGATAAGCTCCTTGAAGTAGAGAAGCATATTTTGGGGGATAAATATATTTTTATGAGGGATTTCTATCTTAACCGCCGGGCCAGATTAATTAGGGATGGAGCCGAGCTTGACCTCGAAGAGGCCGATTTCGGTGATGACTTTGACGAGGCGTTCGAATAGGCATTTGTTTTTACAGTGCAGTGCACTATTCGATTATTTTTTTTATTACTGTACCCGCTTGGTAGATGTGGCGGTTATTCATAGGTTCGATACGGACTACTTCTGCGATGGCGCTAAAGCGTTTTTGCTTTGATTGAGTCGGTGGGATTGTGACATGCAAGTTGTCACCAATTTTAAGCTTTTTGGTGGTCTCGATCAGTATGCCTGCACCGCTTAAATCTCTGCAAAGCCCTTCGTATCGTTCTGGGCTTTTATTTAATGTATAAAGTAATGGCGTTGAAACCTTTACTCGTACATAGTTTCGTTTTTCTTCATATTCCCTGCTAATTTGTATCATTCAATCCGCTCCTTGTGGAAAGAAATTTAAATGAGTATAACAGAGCTTATTGATATCGCTAGTTCATGGTGTCAGAATCTTTTGTAACTGTTCTGCCAAAATTTGAACGCAATCTGAATAGATACAGGGTTCGCTGAGTAGTTACAGTTTTTTTTCTTGTATTTGAATGTTTTCCCTCGCAATTTTCTTCGCTCAAATTTGTTTAATACTTCTTTAAAGAGAAACGCTCTATGACAGCCATATTATTGCTAGGCGTGGAGGAAGTGGCTTGTGTAAAAATTACGCAGTGGCTAAAGGGGGGAGAATACCAGGTTTATATCGCACCCTCAGTGGATGAGAATTTGGCTTTTTGTCGGCGTCAGGTGCCTGATGTTTTTTTCGTGGATGTTGGTTTGTTCGTGAATAATGGCGCTGCACTGCGCGCTAAGCTTGAAGAAAATAATTTCCAGATTCCGGTTATTTGTTACGCAAATGCACCACAAGTTGAAGATGTTATTGCCGCATTTCGGTGCGGTGCAGCGGATTTTATTACTTATTCGGGTTTGAGCAGGGAGGGGTTATTGTCCTCGTTTTCTCTAGCGTTAGAGAAAACGAGGACGAGGGATCAGCATTTGCAACAACTGGAAGAATTTGAGACGGAGAACCGTTCTTTACGCAGTCGTTTTGATGTTTTGAATGCAGACCAAGAGGCTGGGCGTTTTGCTCAGCTTAAATTATTTCCAGTGACGCCATTTCTTTCTCATCAGTATCACTTTAGCCATCGTATTATTCCTTCGCTGTTATTAAGCGGTGATTTTATCGATTATTTCGATATTAATAAGGATGAATGTGCTTTTTACCTTGCAGACGTATCTGGGCACGGCGCATCTTCCGCTTTTGTTACTGTGCTCGTAAAGTGCTTGATGAATGATATTCTCAAAAGTGAACCCGAAAGGATTCGTTCTCCCGCCGGTGTTTTGGGGCGCTTGAACCAAGAACTTATTCATATGGCATTAAGTAAGCATGTGGCAATGTTATATGGTGTAATTAACCGTAAAAATAGTACACTTGTATACAGTGTTGCAGCCCACTACCCACTGCCTATTTTGAGCGATGGCGAAAATGCACGGTTTATCGGTGCTGCGGCGCTTCCCTTGGGGGTGACAAAAAAGCTTGTTGTACAGGAGTACTCGGAGCCTTTGCCTAAGACGTTTTCTTTGGTAATGTTTACCGATGGCATCATGGAGGTTTTGCCGCAAGAGAGTTTGCTTGAAAAGGAGCAAGGCCTTTTGGAAATGGTGGGGTCGGGCTGTATGAGCCTTTCTGCGATTTCCAGTAAGTTGGCTCTGGACCATGTTGAAAACCCAAACGATGACATTGGTATGTTGGTTATAGAAGGATGAGTAACACGATGCGGACTGGCAGTATTTCTTACGCCTCGTTAGACGGGGTGTATGTCGTTAAATTCAACGGGCAAATTCGCGTACCTTTATGTACCAATTTGAATGATTTCGGTGATGATCTGCTGAGCGATCCGGCTTTGGTTGGCGTAGCGATTGATCTCACAGACGTGCGGTCAATCGATAGTACTGCGCTAGGTTTGCTGGTTAAGATTGCTATTGGCGTGGGAGATTTGGGTCTGGAGAAACCGCTCATTATATCCACTGATTCAAATGTAAATCGCACTCTTGAAATGACGGGTTTTCACCAGATTTTTCATATTCTTGAAGAAATGCCTTCTTCTCTTGCCGATGCAAATGAAATGCTCAATGACCTGCCGCATTCGGAAAACCCTTCTGTCGACCTTTGTGAACAGGTGCTTGAGGCGCATCGTATTTTGATGAACCTCAATGAGAAAAACAAAGAGATTTTTACTCCGGTTGTGCAGGCTTTGGAAAACGAGCGGAGTCGATTCAGAAAACCTCAGTAATTCTCGTTGCTCCGTCTTATCGGTAAACATTAATCGGTAACGCCCTCTTAGAAATCATTGGGTTTTACTTCGTTTAACTCGCCCTAGAGGGTGTGTGCTCGGTGGTTTGCATCGACTATTTCTGTAAATATGAACGCTGAAACTTGAGCTCTAGCATCTAATTCTATAGGTGTATGCCTTGCTTTTTCTGGGCGCGAAGTTTTGCCTTGATGAAGTCTTGATGCGGTATATAAAGTAGATCAGCTATTTTTCTTAT
Organism: Pseudomonadales bacterium; assembly: GCA_016763235.1. Lineage (GTDB taxonomy): Bacteria > Pseudomonadota > Gammaproteobacteria > Pseudomonadales > UBA3067 > UBA3067. Next base: position 9,233 of record JAESUE010000031.1, on the reverse strand, counting down.
TAAAGATTCTTCGTACATATCCAATTCTTCATCGCAGTAAGCGACGGCCCATAAAAAGTAGATGATTTCTTTTTTCTCTTCAAGAGAATAGTTGTCGTGGATAAGTTTGGTGAATTGATGCAGTGATATGGATTGTTCAACTTCCGTTTCGGCCTGCTGAATGATTTGGTCCAGAATTTCACTGCTTAAATTAAAATGTTTAGATAAGGATGTGCGTATTTTGTCTTTTTCTAGCGCCGAAATCTCTAAGTCGGCACGGGCTATTTCGAAAAGAAGGGCGGCTGTTGCAACTTGAAGGCGCTGGGTTTTTTCTTCCTCAGTAAGGATTTTAGATGGGTTTCTGATAAAGAGTTTTCGGATATTTTTAAGCATGATGTGAGCGTGCCTTTTTATTATTTTTTAAGCGGCGTTAAAAGCGGCTTAAGTTTGAGGACGAAATATTTCGCCCTCCTGTATCGTTATGGGTATATATTTGCAGTTATGGCTTGCTCGCGGGTTTCTTAACCCTTGAAGTTTGCCATGAGTTTTTCCAGTTTAATTTGATCAATAGTGAAATTTCTAATTCCTTCAGCTAGTTTTTCTGTGGCCATCGCATTTTCATTCATTTGCCAACGGAACTTGTTTTCGCTAATACGGTAGTTTTCAGTATTTTGAGGCGCTGCAAGAGCAATTTCTTTTGACAGCATGGTGTCTAGTTTTTTCTCACTCTGGTTCAGTTCGTCCATTAATTGAGGGCTGATGGTTAGTCGGTCACAACCGGCAAGCTGTTCAATTTCTTCTGTGTTGCGGAAGCTGGCACCCATAACGATGGTTGAGTATTGGTGCTGTTTGAAATGGTTGTAGATTTCCTGCACTGATAATACGCCTGGATCTTCATGAGCAGGATAGCTATTGCGCCCGCTTTGTTTTTTATGCCAGTCGAGAATGCGGCCAACGAAGGGGGAAATAAGAAACCCGCCCGCTTGCGCGCTGGCAAGGGCTTGTTCAAAGCTGAATACCAGCGTTAGGTTGCAGTTTACCCCTTCTTGCTGAAGAACCTCTGCCGCACGGATGCCTTCCCATGTGGCGGCAATTTTAATTAAAACGCGATCCTTTTTGACGTCATTTTCTTCATAAAGACGGATAAGTCTGCGGGCGCGGTTGATGGTGGCAGTGGTGTCGAAAGAAAGCCGTGCATCGACTTCTGTTGAAATATATCCGGGAACAACGTCCAGTATTTCTTTGCCAATTAGAATGGCAAGTTTGTCGCTGCAATTATCTACCTGTTCTTGATCGCTGCCTGGGTGATTTTTGGCCCAGTTAATGGATTCTTTTAGCAGAGGCTGGTATTGCGAGAGTTGTGCTGCTTTGTACAGCAGAGATGGGTTCGTGGTTGCATCATGGGGTTTGAGGCGTTTAATGGCTTCTATATCGCCAGTGTCTGCAACGACGGTGGTCACTTTTCGTAATTGTTCCAGCTTTGAGGGCATCTCTACTTCCTTTTAATGATAAGCGCTGTGTAACACCTCAGCTCACGCTCAAATTTGAACGCAATCTGAACAATTACTGGTTCGCGGAGGTGTTACAGCGCTGTATTTTAGTCACAATCTTTCATATTAGGCGACATATGTTACTGCTTTTTGTAGAACTTCTATTCCTGCTCCGGGTTTAAAGGCATTTTCACTAATGTAGCGGCGGTAACGCCGAGCACCGACTTGCCCTTGGAAAAGCCCTACTATGTGGCGAGAGATGTTGGATAACTTCATGCCTTCGCCAAGATGTTGTTCAATATAGGGGTAGAAAGATTCGAGTATGTTGAGTCTGGATAGGGTGGGTTTTTCTTCTCCGTAAAGACGGTGATCTACTTCGGCAAGCATAAAGGGGTTGGAGTAGGCTTCTCTGCCAATCATGACGCCATCAGTATGTTGCAGTTGCTCTTGCGTTTGGTCGAGGGTATTTAAACCGCCATTGATGATAATTTTTAGATGAGGGAAGTCTCGCTTTATTTTGTGTACAGTTTCGTAGCACAAGGGTGGGACTGAGCGATTTTGTTTAGGGCTTAACCCTTTTAACAAGGCTTTTCGGGCATGAATGATAAAGGTGTTGCAACCCGCTTTTGAAACGGTTTCGATAAACCCACATAACCACTCGTAGCTGTCGAAATCATCGACACCAATGCGGCACTTGACTGTGATCTCAATATTTTTTGTGTTGCGCATGGCATCAATACCTTCAGCAACATATTCGGGTTCCTTCATCAGGCAGGCACCGAACCTACCTGCCTGCACTCTATGGCTGGGGCAGCCTACATTGAGGTTAACTTCATCGTAGCCTTGTTCTTCCGCAAAGCGGGTGCACTGTGACAGCTGTGCAGGGTCTGACCCACCAAGCTGAAGGGCGAGGGGGTGTTCGCTGTTATCGTAGCGTAGAAAGCCCGCTCTATCGCCATGGATTAATGCGCCGCAGTTGATCATTTCGGTGTAGAGTCGTGCGTGCTTGGATATGAGTCTCAGAAAGTAACGCTCATGTCGATCAGTGCAGTCGAGCATGGGGGCAACGCAGAAGCGATGACTAAAATCGGATACCATAGGCGGTTACTTATATTGGGGAGTGAGGTGATAATTGGATGGAGCCGGCTGCTTGCTCTCCTCTGTCGGCGCAATTATATACCCATAATGGTAGTGATTTCGGCTTTATTAGCGCGCCTGTCTTTTCCATTGGCTTTGTTGCTTCGCCTTGCTGGGTGCTCGACTGGGAGGTTTTTAATACGCTCTCAAGAGCTGGGTTTTAACGTGCTTTTACTCTTTGTTCACTTTTTCTCCCACTGGGGTGGGCGATTTTTCTTTTTTAAATTTTCCATAGGCTTTGCATATGAAAATACGCATGTTGAGAGTTATTGTTTTGTGTCTGTTTTGCTTCTCTCTAAACGCTTGTATGACCTATAAAGTCGTGCAGCTGTTCCAGGCTAATGCGGTTATCGAGGGTTTTTTCGGTGCATTAAATAAAGGGGAAATGGACGCTGTATTGGGTTTCTATGCGGATAGCTTGCGTCAGTCTGTTGGGGATGAATTGCTGGAGGAGGGCTTGAGAAGAGATGTTGAGCGCCTTGGGCCGTTTGTCGATTTTAAAAGGCGCAGCTGGCGTCTTGAAGAAGGTAAGCAGTTGGTTCTAGTGTGTGAGGTGCTCTACGAGCAGGGTGTCACGCATGAAGAGTTCGCAATTAGCGTTGGTGGGGAAGAAAAGATCCTTAGTCATGAGATAAAAAGTGAGCGTCTTAGGGGTGGAAAGTATGAAATCTAAGGTGCTATTCACATCATGCCAGCTAATACTCTTATTTGAAGGCGGCTGATCTTATCACCCGAAAAAGGATATTCGGGTGATTTTTGAGAGTTATTCGCCTTAAACTTGATAGTAGTCTCGGTACCACTCTACAAACTTGGCGATGCCCTCTTCAACGCTGGTGCTAGGGCTGTAGCCCACATCTTGAGTTAATGCATCGACGTTGGCATAGGTGTCGGGCACATCACCAGGTTGTAAGGGTAGCAAGTTCTTTTGGGCTTTTTTCCCTAGGCATTCTTCAATAATCTCGATGTAGCGCAGTAATTCAACAGGGTTATTGCTGCCAATATTATAGAGGCGGTAGGGTGCTTTGCTTGTGGCTGAGTCGGGAGACATGCCGTCCCAGTTTTCGTTTGGTGCTGCTACATTATCAAGGGTGCGTATAACACCTTCGACAATATCATCAATATAAGTGAAATCTCGTCGGTGATTGCCGTAGTTAAAAACATCAATGGGCTTTCCCGCCAGGATGTTTTTGGTAAAGAGAAAAAGCGCCATATCCGGCCTTCCCCAAGGGCCATATACGGTAAAAAAACGTAAGCCGGTAGTGGGTAAATTGAAAATATGGCTGTAGGTGTGAGCCATTAATTCGTTGGCTTTTTTGCTTGCTGCATACAGGCTCACAGGGTGGTCTACATTGTCGTGTACTGAAAAAGGCATGCTGGTGTTCGCGCCATACACAGAGCTGCTTGAGGCGTAAACCAAGTGCTCTACGTTATTGTGTCGACACCCTTCGAGGATATTGACAAAGCCTTGCAGATTAGACGAGACGTAAGCCTGAGGATTTTCCAGTGAGTAGCGTACTCCCGCTTGAGCTGCCAAATTAACGACCCGTTGCGGTTTGTGATCTTTGAATACTTTTGCCATTCCCGTCTCATCTTCCAGTGATAGTCGTATATCAGTGAAATTTTGATGAGAGGTGAGGCGGCTTAGGCGGGCCTGCTTTAGGGAAACCTCGTAATAATCGTTAAGGTTATCCACGCCAATGACTTCATCTCCACGTTCAAGCAAACGGTGAGTAAGGGTCGAGCCAATAAAACCAGCAGCGCCAGTAACCAGTATTTTCATGTAAAGAGCCTTGATTGTTTAATGTTAAAGAACCTCGGGCTTAGCCTGAGGCCCCTAAATTTTTGAGTGTTATAGACGTGCATCTACAAATTCTTTTGGATAAACGTACTTAATATCAAAGATGACGTGATCTTTTTTACAAAGATTTTTCAAGGTGGATGGATCCATTGCCTTAAACTGCTTGTGACCTACCGCTACAATTATTGCGTCGTATTGGTTTTGTTCTAGTTTTTCGACAAGTTGAATGCCATAGCTCGACTCGGCCTCTGCTTTATCTGCCCAAGGGTCGTAAACATCGATGCTGGTGTGGTAATCGATTAATTCGTTGTAAATGTCAATAACGCGGGTGTTTCTCAGGTCAGGGCAGTCCTCTTTGAAGGTAAGGCCTAGTATGAGTATTTTGGAGTCTACGATGTGTATACGTTTTCGCGTCATTAATTTTGTGACACGCTCAGCAACGTATGATCCCATGCCATCGTTGATGCGACGGCCAGCAAGAATTACTTCTGGTTGATAACCAATTGCTTGCGCTTTGTAGGTGAGGTAGTAGGGATCTACGCTGATGCAGTGCCCGCCAACCAAGCCCGGGCGAAAGGGGAGGAAATTCCATTTTGTACCGGCAGCTTCTAAGACTTCCTCGGTGTCGATATCGAGTTTGGCGAAGATCATAGCGAGTTCGTTGATCAGTGCAATATTGAGATCTCTTTGAGTATTCTCAATAACTTTGGCAGCTTCTGCAACGCGAATAGATGAGGCTTTATGCGTGCCCGCAGTGATGATTTCTTGATATAAGGCGTCGACTTGGTCAGCAATTTCCGGTGTAGAGCCAGAGGTGACTTTAATAATGGAAGGGAGGCGATGCGTTTTGTCTCCAGGATTGATCCTTTCTGGGCTGTAACCGGCGAAAAAGTCTTCGTTATATTTTAAGCCTGAGACAGCTTCCAACTCGGGGATGCACACTTCTTCTGTGGCGCCAGGGTAAACCGTTGACTCATAAATAACGATATCGCCCTTTGCGATCACTTGACCGAGTGAGCGGCTGGCGAGAATAAGGGGCATTAGATTGGGGTTTTTGTGTTCATCGATGGGCGTTGGAACGGTAACAATGTAGATGTTGCAGTTTGCAATGCCGCTGACGTCGCTAGTGAAGCTAAGGTGCTTGCTCGCTTTTAATTCTGCTGAAGTGGCCTCTTGGGTTTTATCGATACCCTCAGTGAGCTCTGAAATGCGAGTGGAATTAATATCATAGCCAATGGTTTGTCGTATTTTACCGAATTCTACCGCTAGAGGTAGGCCTACGTAGCCTAAGCCTATTACGGCAATTGCGGGTGGAGTTGTATCTGTCATAGGTCTAGTCTTTAGGTTGGTAGGAGTTATGGGGTGAATCCTCGTCACTTTGGGAGGCGCTATTAATAATATAGTGAGAAAAAAGCAGTATAGATAGAAACCAGGCTTCATTCAAAAGTCTATAGAGTTCTATGCGGTTTCTGTCTGATTTATTTTGAATGAATTTGGTGCTGATACTAACGTAAAAATATGAACATTTATTGTAACTATTCAGCTCACGCTCAAATTCGTGCATGAGATTGTTAAAAAAATGAATATTTATACGCATAAACGCACATTTCTCGCCTTGTTCTGCTCAAATTTGAATGCAACCTGAACAGTTGCCGGGTTCGCTGAATAGTTACCATTGATTGAATTTATCGTGTTTGTTGGACTGTTTTTTTTATAGCTCTGTGATTGAGTGGAAAGTATCGCGGTGTAAAAGGCATGGTTTTTTATTCCTGTTGTGTGTGCCGTGCTGGCGCATTTTCCTGAGTGGTTCTTAGTTAGCCGAGGGCGTTTTATGCATAGATTTTTCGAAAATTGTGACCCAGTGGTTTTTTGACATCTGTTAGCTAGCGTTAAAATGTTTTATTATGCTCTGTTCCGTTGCAGGTATCTCTGTCTGCAGCAGCTATAATTAAGTGCCTGCTATAGACTTAGGTCTAAATGCTTGCTGATAATTAATTCATTGTTTACTCGGGATAAAATGATTCGCTTATTTAATCAATATGTCAGGGTCCCATTTTTGGTTTTGGCCGCACTTGAGTTTGTCATAGTTATACTGGCTGTGCAGTTAGGAACCGCCATTAGATTTGGGCTGGCTGGGTGGCAGAACATCAGCACTCCCGCTATATCCATTGTTTTTGTGGGAGCGGCGGTGTTAGTTAGCATTATGTCTATGGGCTTGTACCAGAGTCGTCTGAGAGAAGGGTACGAGGGGGTTTTAGCTCGACTAGGGATGAGCTGTGGAGCGGCAATGCTCATCTTGTCATTAATTTTTTATATTTTTCCGTCACTATATCTTGGTCGAGGTGTTCTCGGAATAGTTTTTCTCTTAAGTTTTGTGGGGCTTAGTGCGTTACGGTATTGCTTTCTCAAAGTAGTCGATGAGAAAGCACTCAAGCGTCGGGTCTTGGTGTTAGGTGCAGGCAAGCGTGCTGCAAATATTCATAAGCGTATCCGCAGGAAAGCGGATCAACGTGGTTTTTATATTCTTGGGTATGTGCATGTACATGGAGAGAGGGACGATATTCCTGAAAACAGGATTATAAATATGGATTGCCCCCTCAATGAGTATGTTGTCCAGAATGAAGTGGATGAAATCGTTGTAGCGATCGATGACAGACGGCAGAAATTTCCTTTGGATGAGCTTTTAGATTTAAAGCTTAATGGCGTTGATGTGGTTGATATCATGGCCTTTTTTGAACGGGAAATGGGGAAAATTGAAACCCGGATGCTTTATCCCGGCTGGTTGATTTTTGCTGACGGTTTTGACCGCAGTGCGACTCGAATGCTTAGTAAACGCGTATTTGATATTACGGCCAGCTTAATGCTTTTGTTGGTGACATGGCCGGTGATGTTGGCGACCATGCTGGCTATTCGCCTAGAAGATGGCTCTTCGGCCCCATTTCTCTATAAGCAAACGCGGGTTGGCTTGGATGGCCTCCCCTTTGATGTATTGAAGTTTCGCAGCATGATTGAAGATGCTGAGAAAGAGGGTGCTGTCTGGGCGCAAAAAAATGATATGCGTGTTACCAAAGTGGGCGAATTTATCAGGAAATACCGAATAGATGAGCTGCCACAATTGATAAATGTGCTTGGAGGGCAGATGGCTTTTGTTGGCCCAAGGCCTGAGAGACCTGAGTTTATCGGGGATCTGTGTGAGAAAATCCCTTATTTTAATGAGCGCCATCGTGTTAAACCGGGGATAACGGGGTGGGCGCAGTTATGCTATCCCTATGGTGCCTCTGACGAAGACTCCGAGCAAAAATTGCAGTACGATCTGTATTATGTGAAAAATCATAATTTGTTATTGGACCTCACTATCTTGATTCAGACTGTCGAAGTGGTTCTTTTCGGCAGAGGTCGATAGTCGGTCTGATACCCATTCAGCGAGCTTTTAGTTCGTCGTGCAAAGTTGAGCGTGAGCTGAATAGTTATATTTTTTGTGGTGCTAGTAAATTGATAAATGAGGTAAGTGGCAGATGAAGACGTATGGCTTGCGGGTGTGTTTTATAGGGTTAATGCTATTGGTTTTTGGGGGTAGTCAGCAAGCCTTGGCTGAGAAAGGGGGGGCAACGGGCAGCCTTTTTTCTGGCGAGTTTGATGATTTTTCTAAGGTTGAAAGAGATGAAAAAGCCGTAGCGGGCTCGAAAACGGACGCTCCTCGGCCCAAGCCTTCAACCATCAAGCCTGGCCTTGCTAGCCCTGTCGCTTCTGATTCGGCTGGTGGTGGAGATAGTCTCCACTACAAAATTGGTGTGGGTGATAATGTGCGTGTGCACGTATGGCGAAATGCTGATTTATCCATTTCAGTTCCTGTCCGGCCGGATGGTTATATTTCCATGCCCTTGCTGGGAGATATAAAAGCCAGCGGTTTAAGACCGACAGAATTGGCCGAAGTCATCAAGAAGAAGCTGGCTTCCTATCTTCGAGACCCTCGAGTTAGCGTTATTATGCAGGGCCTGAGTAGTAATGAATATATTAACCGTGTGCGTGTAACTGGAGCCGTCAATAGGCCAACGTCCATACCCTTTCGCGAAGGCATGACAGTTTTAGACCTTATCTTGGATACGGGTGGTGTTAGTCAGTTTGCCTCTCCCAATAAAACCAAGATCTTTCGTAAAGTTGGTGGAAAGTCAGAAGTTTTAAAGGTTCGGCTTAAAGATATTCTTGAAAAGGCAGATTTGAAGACGAACTATGCGATTCTTCCCGGTGACGTTATCACTGTGCCAGAGCGTTTATTTTAATTTTAAGTTTTATGGCCTGTAACACCTCAGCGCATGCTCAAATTCGTGCATAACAGCGTTAAAAAGTGATCATTTAACCATATGAACTCACATTTTCCGCCTTGCTCTGCTCGAATTTGAACGCAATCTGAACTCTTGCAGAGTTCGCTGAGGTGTTACTGTGGCCTAAGCGCTTACCCCTCTCTATGATTTAGTCTAAAAGCCAGTTCCTCCTCTCTCTAAGCACCTCGTTGAAGTAAGCCCTCTTCAAGGTGTTTGTTCTTTGGTTTTTTGCGGCCTGACCTTGATTGTGTTGGACGTTGCCCCCATAGTTACAAACGATTTTGGTCTTTAGCTATATTTTGGCCAATGCTTTTTAACTATGTTATATAAATCAATATATTACCGAAGGTTTTTATTATGCAATTTGATGGTACTCGAAATTATGTGGCAACTGATGATCTGAAAACGGCTGTCAATGCATCGATTACACTGCAGCGGCCACTTTTAATTAAAGGTGAGCCCGGCACAGGTAAAACCATGTTGGCAGAAGAAGTCGCAGAGGCTCTG
>JAESUE010000373.1 GCA_016763235.1 Pseudomonadales bacterium | reverse complement strand
TAGCTCAATTGGCAGAGCAGCGGTCTCCAAAACCGCAGGTTGGGGGTTCGATTCCCTCCTGGCCTGCCATATAACAAGCTATATATTTGCGTAGATAATGTGATTCTAGAAATGCAATATTCTAGGATGTGCAACAATTTGAGGTTTGCTGGTTTCAATGAGCGAAAAAACCGAAACAGTATCTTCTGCAGCTGAAATTTTAAAATGGATTTTAGTTGTCGTACTTGTCGCAGTGACCGTAGTTGGGAATTATTACTTTGGTGATCAGCCCCTTCTGTACCGGGTTGTTGGCGTTCTAATTTTAGGTTTGCTGGCTATTGGCGTATTCGTAACAACCTCTCAAGGCCAAGCTTTTACCGGGCTGTTGCGCGAATCGCGCGTTGAAATTAAAAAAGTAGTCTGGCCTACGCGACAAGAAACACTCCAAACCACTGCCTTTGTTGTGGTTATTATTTTAGTCATGTCTGCAGCTTTGTGGGGTTTTGATACGCTGCTGGGCTTTCTAGTGTCAGGTTTGCTTGGTTAAGGGGAAACGATAATGGCTAAGCGATGGTACGTGGTTCATGCCTATTCCGGTTATGAAAAATACGTTAAGCGTACGCTGGAAGAACGAATTAAACAGCACTCCCTTGAGGATGTATTTGGGGATATCTTGGTTCCGACTGAAGAAGTCGTAGAGATGAAGTCGGGTCAAAAGCGGAAAAGTGAGCGTAAGTTTTTCCCCGGCTACGTGCTGGTGAATATGGATATGAATGAAGATACATGGTATCTCGTGAAGGACTGCCCAAAAGTGATGGGGTTTATTGGAGGTACGGCTAATAAGCCCGCTCCAATTAGTGAGAAAGAAGCGGATGCCATCTTATCGCGCATAGAAGAGGGTGTTGAAAAACCTCGGCCTCGCCGATTGTTTGAGCCAGGAGAGGTTGTGCGTGTTAATGACGGACCTTTTTCTGATTTTAGTGGCGTGGTTGAAGAAGTGAATTACGATAAAAACCGCATTCAAGTCGCTGTTTCTATCTTTGGAAGGTCTACCCCTGTTGAGCTAGAGTTTAGCCAGGTAGAAAAGTCTTAATAATCGATCTGTTATAGGCAGTATTTTTGTAATCGGGTGCCGTGAAAAACTGGTGCCTCTTATTAAGGGGAGCTAAGAGCGTTAGGCGCTTCTTAGCGTTAAAACCCAAAAGGTGTAAAAATGGCGAAGAAAGTAGAAGCATATATTAAGCTGCAGGTTGCTGCTGGCAGCTCAAACCCTAGTCCTCCTGTTGGGCCTGCATTAGGTCAGCACGGCCTGAATATCATGGAGTTTTGTAAGACGTTTAACGCACAAACTCAAGGCTTTGAGAAGGGCATGCCTATTCCTGTCGTCATCTCAGTTTATGGCGACAAAAGCTTTACGTTTGAACTAAAAACCCCACCGGCATCCATTCTTTTGAAAAAGGCTCTAGGGCTTAAGTCAGGTAGCGCTCGACCTAATACAGAGAAGGTTGGAACGGTGACCCGTGAGCAGTTGGAAGAGATTGCAAAAACTAAAGAGTCTGACTTGACTGCAGCCGATATGGATGCAGCTGTTAGAACAATCGCTGGTTCAGCGAGAAGCATGGGTATTGAAGTGGAAGGGGTGGTTTAAAATGTCGAAACTAACTAAGCGTCAACAGGCTGTACGTGAAAAAATAGAACTTGGCAAAGTTTATGCCCCGGAAGAGGCGATTGGCTTACTTAATACCCTGCCAACAGCGAAATTTACTGAGTCCTTGGATGTAGCTGTAAATCTTGGCGTAGACCCGCGTAAATCAGATCAAGTGGTTAGGGGAGCAAGCGTTCTTCCTAACGGCACAGGTAAAACGGTGCGAGTAGCCGTTTTTACGCAAGGTGATAATGTCGATAAAGCCAAAGAGGCGGGTGCCGACGTGGTTGGCATGGATGACCTTGCTGAAAGTATAAAAGGCGGAAATCTTAATTTTGATGTTGTTATAGCGAGCCCCGATGCAATGCGTGTTGTGGGTAAACTTGGGCAAGTTCTTGGTCCTCGCGGTTTGATGCCAAACCCGAAGGTTGGCACCGTAACACCTGATGTGGCAACAGCGGTACGAAATGCAAAATCTGGTCAAGTGCGATACCGTACTGATAAGGCTGGAATTATTCATTGCTCCGTTGGGCAGGTTGGATTCTCCCCTGAATCGGTGCGAGAGAATATTGAAGCCCTGCTAATAGATCTTAAAAAGGCAAAGCCCGCATCCGCTAAGGGTATTTATATCAAAGAAATTACTATTTCTAGCACAATGGGGCCAGGTCTTTTAATGGACCACTCTGCTCTGTTATCTAAATAAGTATCAAGATTTGACATTGTACCCTTTTCTGTAATTTTTATAGAAAGGCACGTCAAAGACCGGAGGCCCTCTGATTGATGGATTTTAATCAGAGGTTAAAGTTGCCTTCGTAGACGCGGTGGTTCAGATTTTGCTGTATGGCTTAGTCACAGCGCCGTGTGATGATTTTCGGAATAATCTGAAAATCTTAATTAGGAGTAAAATTCAGTGGCTATCGGACTGGAAGGTAAAAAAGCAATTGTTGATGATGTCAACAAAGTTGCTTCCAGCGCTTTATCTGCTGTTCTTGCTGATTATCGGGGCTTGACTGTTGGTGATATGACTGAGCTTAGAAAGCTTGCTCGTGAACAGTCTGTGTATTTGCGTGTTGTTCGCAACACTCTTGCCAAGCGTGCTGTACAAGGCACAGAGTTCGAGTGTTTAAGCGACTCATTGGTTGGCCCGACAATTTTAGCGTTGTCAATCGACGATCCGGGCGCTGCTGCGCGTTTGATCCAAGACTTCGCTAAAGAGCACGAACAATTAGAGGTGAAAGCGCTAGCAGTTGGTGGCGAAGCACTCGGTCCAGAAAGCATTGACCGTCTTGCGAAACTTCCAACTCGGGATCAAGCATTGGGTCAGCTTGCTGGTGTGCTCCAAGCACCTATTACTAAGCTGGCACAAACGCTCAACGATGTTCCTGGTAGGTTTGCTCGAGTTGTCTCTTCGGTCAAAGATCAGAAAGACGCAGCATAATTTATCTATTGCTTGTTTATAAAATTGAACTACATTCTTGTATATTAGGAAACTAAATCATGGCCTTATCAAAAGACGAACTGTTAGATGCTATCTCTGAAATGAGCGTTATGGATCTTGTTGATCTTATTTCTGCAATTGAAGAGAAGTTTGGAGTTAGTGCTGCAGCACCAGTTGCGATTGTAGCTGCGGGTGCTGGCGATGCGGGATCAGCCGCGGTTGAGCAAACAGAATTTGATGTTATTCTTACATCTTTCGGCGAAAAGAAAGTCGGCGTTATCAAGGCAGTGCGTAGCATTACTAGTCTTGGGCTAAAAGAAGCGAAGGGCCTTGTTGAAAGTGCACCTGCGCCAATAAAAGAAGCCGTGTCTAAAGATGAAGCGGAAGATATTAAAAAGCAGCTGGAAGAAGCAGGCGCAACTGCAGAAGTTAAGTAAGCAATTGCATGCCTTTAAGGGGCTTTTAAAAAGCAGTAAATGGCTGGTGGCTTTTTGTCACCGGCCTTTTTGCTGTGGCATCTTAGAGAAATAGATAAATTGAATCTTTACTTTTTTATACGGTTTTAAAGTGATTCTCCAGTCAATGAAATGTAAAGGTTGGTCTGATGAGTAAATTGCCTGAGTATTTGCAAAATACTGGCTTTACAATTTAAGTGCAGCATTAAAAACCAACCCAAGAGCAACGTTGGGTTAACGTCGATTCTGCTCGTTAATCACTCCCTACTGAATTAAAGTGGAAAGGCTTGGCTAGTCCGAGCTGATAATGTATAGCTGAGGAAATCAAATGGCATACTCTTTTACTGAAAAAAAACGCATACGTAAGAATTTCGGTAAGCTACCTCAAGTCATGGATATCCCTTACTTGTTAGCCATACAGGTGGATTCCTATAAGAAATTTTTGCAGGCAAAAATTCCTGTTTCGGAACGCATCGATAATGGCTTGCAGGCTGCGTTTAAGTCTGTCTTTCCGATAGTGAGCTACTCGGGAAGCGCTGCTTTGGAATTTGTTGAGTATAGACTTGGCAAGCCAGCATTTGATGTAAAAGAGTGTCAGCTACGTGGCGTGACCTACGCCGTGCCTCTGCGGGTGAAAATCCGCCTGATTATTTACGATAGAGACTCTTCGAATAAGGCCATCATAGATATCAAGGAGCAGGAAGTTTACATGGGTGAGCTGCCCTTGATGACCGATAATGGCACATTTGTCATTAATGGGACGGAAAGAGTTATCGTTTCCCAGTTACACCGCTCCCCCGGTGTTTTTTTCGACCACGATAAAGGTAAAACGCACTCCTCTGGAAAACTCCTTTATTCTGCACGGGTAATTCCATACCGTGGCTCATGGTTGGATTTCGAATTTGATCATAAAGATCTGGTGTTTGTACGAATCGACCGTCGAAGAAAACTTCCGGCGACAGTGCTTTTGCGAGCTCTGGGTTATGAGTCAGAAGAAATACTTGGAATGTTCTTTGATAACAATACAGTATTAATCGAAGATGGAAAGTACAAGCTTGAGCTTATCCCTGAGAGACTGCGTGGTGAAACTGCTGTATTCGACATAAAAGACGATAAAGGTACTGTGATCGTTGAGCAGGGTCGCAGAGTTACTGCACGACACGTTCGGCAGTTAGTGAAAGCGAAAATGACGCACTTGGAGGTAAATGCGGAATACCTTGGTGGCAAGGTGCTGGCCAAAAATATTATTGACCTTGAAACCGGTGAAATATTACTCAATTGTAATGCCCCTCTGACAGAAGAAGTTCTCTCTAAGCTAGAAGAATCCAGTATTGAGAAATTCGAGACTCTGTATATCAATGAGCTGGATTGCGGGCCTTTTATTTCAAGTACAATGGCGACAGATTCTACGAGCAATGAACTTGAAGCTCTGGTTGAAATTTATCGAATGATGCGCCCTGGCGAGCCACCAACAAAGGATGCAGCAGAGGCATTATTTAAAGGCTTGTTTTTTACTGCGCAGCGTTACGACTTGTCTGTTGTAGGGCGTATGAAATTCAATCGTCGCTTGGGCCGTAAAACTGAAACTGGTGAAGGCACACTTGCCAAAGAAGATATTGTTGACGTGTTGAAAACACTGATAGATATACGAAACGGTAAAGGGGTCGTCGATGATATCGACCACCTTGGAAACCGTCGTGTACGCTCAGTAGGTGAAATGACCGAAAATCAGTTTAGAGTTGGCTTGGTACGGGTGGAGCGTGCGGTAAAAGAACGCCTCAGTCTTGCTGAATCTGAAGGGCTTATGCCTCAGGATCTTATCAATGCAAAACCGGTTTCTGCGGCTATTAAGGAGTTTTTTGGATCTGGTCAGCTGGCACAGTTTATGGATCAAAATAACCCCCTTTCGGAAGTTACCCACAAGCGGCGAGTATCCGCTCTAGGGCCAGGCGGTTTAACAAGAGAAAGAGCTGGTTTTGAAGTGCGCGATGTTCACCCTACCCACTATGGCCGGGTATGCCCGATTGAAACACCTGAAGGGCCTAATATCGGATTGATCAACTCTCTTGCGATATATGCAAGAACAAATGACTATGGTTTCCTTGAAAGTGCCTACCGAAAAGTGGTAAATGGTAAGGTGACAGATGAAATTGAATACCTTTCGGCTATAGAGGAAGGTGGTCATATTATTGCTCAGGCGGATGCGTCAATAAGCGAAGCGAAGCTACTGACAGATGACCTAGTCTCGGTCCGGCACCTTGGTGAATTTACACTGAAGGGGCCTTTAGAAGTTGACTATATGGATGTGTCCGCTCGCCAAATTGTTTCAGTGGCGGCAAGCCTTATTCCCTTTCTAGAGCATGATGATGCTAACCGAGCATTAATGGGTTCGAATATGCAGCGTCAGGCTGTTCCAACCTTAATAAGTGAAAAACCACTTGTTGGAACTGGGATGGAAGCAATAGTTGCTCGTGACTCGGGTGTTTGTATTGTTGCGAATCGAGGTGGAGTTGTTGATAACGTTGATGCTAGCCGAATAGTCATACGGGCAAATCCTGATGAAATTGACGAAGGAGAGGCCGGTGTTGATATTTATAACCTAACTAAATATACCCGTTCAAATCAGAATACCTGTATCAACCAGAAACCGTTAGTGAAAGTTGGTGATGCGGTTTCGCGAGGAGATATAATGGCTGACGGCCCATCTATTGATATGGGTGAGTTAGCACTTGGGCAGAATATGCGTGTCGCATTTATGCCTTGGAACGGGTACAACTTTGAGGATTCGATTCTCATATCGGAACGCGTAGCCAAAGAAGATCGGTTTACCACTATACATATACAGGAGCTTTCCTGTGTGACTCGGGATACCAAGCTCGGTGCGGAGGAAGTAACTGCTGATATACCAAATGTTGGTGAAGCTGCTTTGTCAAAGCTGGACGAGTCCGGAATCGTTTATATCGGCGCAGAAGTAAAATCGGGGGATATCCTCGTTGGCAAGGTTACGCCAAAAGGTGAGACGCAGTTAACGCCTGAAGAGAAACTATTAAGGGCAATCTTTGGCGAAAAGGCCTCTGATGTAAAAGATACCTCGTTGCGGGTGCCTACAAGTGTAAAAGGAACAATTGTTGATGTTCAGGTGTTTACCCGTGATGGTGTTGACAAAGATCAGCGTGCTCTTGATATTGAAAAGGAGCAGCTTGATTCTTATCGCAAGGATCTTAAAGATGAATTCCGTATCTTTGAAGAGGTAACTAAAGACCGTCTACGTTTAGTGCTTATTGGAACCGAGGTCAATGGTGGAGCGGGTCTTGCGAAGGGGGATCTCGCACAGAGTGATCTTGAAAGCTTGCCGTTAGATAAATGGTTTGAAATACGCGTTGTAGATGACAAGGTTGCATCTCAGCTTGATAAAACAAAAGAATTTCTTGAGCAACAGAAAATACTTCTGGATGAGCGCTTTGAAGATAAAAAACGGAAGTTAACGGGTGGCGATGAGCTTGCTCACGGTGTTTTAAAAATTGTAAAAGTTTATCTGGCTATAAGGCGTCGTATTCAACCTGGCGACAAAATGGCTGGTCGCCATGGTAACAAAGGTGTTATATCAGCAGTGATGCCTGTGGAAGATATGCCTTTC
Source organism: Pseudomonadales bacterium (assembly GCA_016763235.1). Taxonomy (GTDB): domain Bacteria; phylum Pseudomonadota; class Gammaproteobacteria; order Pseudomonadales; family UBA3067; genus UBA3067. The sequence goes on along the minus strand of JAESUE010000373.1, from coordinate 431 downwards.
GATGAGAATGGTGTCCCCGTTGATGTTTGTTTGAATCCTCTAGGTGTTCCTTCTCGAATGAATGTTGGGCAAATCCTTGAAACCCACCTTGGCTTAGCCGCGAAAGGTTTGGGTGAGCAGATTTCCAATATGCTCGATGCGAAACAAAAAGAAGATGACATTCGCGAGTATTTGCGGAAAATATACAACACTACCGGTGGGCGTATAGAGGATCTTGATTCTTTTGATGACGAGGCTCTGTTAGATCTAGCGAACAATCTCAGGAAAGGGGTGCCTATTGCGACACCGGCATTTGATGGCGCCAAGGAAAGTGAGATTAAAACACTGCTCAGCCTTGCCGGTTTGCCAGAGAGTGGCCAGATGACTTTATATGATGGCCGAACGGGGGATGCGTTTGAGAGGAAGATTACAGTTGGTTATATGTATATGCT
>JAESUE010000372.1 GCA_016763235.1 Pseudomonadales bacterium | reverse complement strand
TTCTTCCAACTCCCGAATTAGGGCCTGCTGTATGCTCTCCCCTTTCTCACGTTTTCCACCGGGAAATTCCCACAGGCCACCCTGATGCAGGTGATTTGGACGCTTTGCAATAAGAATATCGTTATGGACGTTACGGACAACCGCTACTGCGACATGCAGCCATTCTTCTTCATAATGGGTCATTGTTATCATTTATGTATCGATTCAACATGATCACGGGCGGTGCTGTTCAAGCTACTGCCCGCCTGAGCGCAAATTGTTTTAAGTGCGATATTCCGCATTAATGCGGACATATTCGTGGGATAGATCGCTCGTCCATACTGTGGCTTGCGTATCTCCGCGCCCAAGTTCAACACGAACAGTAATGTTTTCTTGCACCATTACCGCTTCGCCCTGGTGCTCGGAATACTCAGGGTTAACACCGCCCTGTTTTACGATACAAACATCACCGAGGAAGACAGAGATAAGGGCGACATCAAGCTCATCCACTTGAGCACGCCCGATAGCCGCTAAGATACGCCCCCAGTTCGGGTCAGAGGCAAAAAATGCGGTTTTTACCAGTGGTGAATGGGCAATGGTGTAGGCGACTTCCAAGCATTCGTCTTCATTGGCTCCACCTTGAACGGTGATGGTGATGAATTTTGTCGCGCCCTCTGCGTCTAATACAATCGCATGGGCCAATTGGAGATAAATCCCTTCAAGCGCCTGCTTCAATATAGAAAGTGTCTTAACGCTTTTTTCGTCGATTAATACACCACTTTGCCCAGTGGCCATCAACATACAACAATCATTTGTGGAGGTATCGCCGTCTATGGTGATGCGATTAAAACTATTTTTCACCAACTCACTGTGCAGTTTTTGCAATAAATTACGAGGGATAAGCGCATCGGTGGCGATAAATGCCAGCATGGTCGCCATATTCGGCTTAATCATGCCTGCGCCTTTGGAAATTCCGGTTAGCGTGATGGTCTTCCCATCAATAGAGAGCTGTTTTGAAGCACCTTTGGGCCGGGTGTCCGTGGTCATTATGCCGCTTGCAGCATCTTCCCACGAGCTTTCCCCTAGTTGACCTAACCCAGCGTTTATACCTGCTTCAAGCTTGGCCATGGGAAGTTGCTCACCGATGACACCGGTGGAAAAAGGGTATACCTGTTCGAATCCGCAAGACATCTTTTCAGCAACAGCCTGACAGCTACGTAAGGCATTCTGCATGCCCTGCTCACCCGTGCCGGCATTAGCATTCCCAGTATTAATCAACAGGTAACGCGGGGAGGGTTTAAGGGCCAGGTGCGACTGAGCAAGTTGCACAGGTGCTGCACAAAAACGATTACGGGTAAATGCGCCGGCCATAACACTGCCTTCACAAAGTTCAAAGATCACCACATCTTTACGGTTTGGCTTTTTTATTCCTGCCTCAGCCGTACCAACTTTTAAACCAGGAACTGGCTCAAGCTTAAGTTGTTTGTTTTCACCAACGGCCATTTCTTCCACCCCAAAAATAAAAAAGCGCTAAAAGATGGGACGTTCAACCACCTTTTAGCGCTTTTTTCAAACTACTTTAGTTGTAACACCTCAACAAACTCTGTAACTGTTCAAATTTGAGCGTGCGCTGAATAGTTACCTTTAGTTAAGCCAGTTTACCGTGACACTGCTTATATTTTTTACCTGAACCACAAGGACAGGGTTCGTTGCGTCCTACTTTGCGTTCATCCCTCACTAAGGGCTGTGCAGCATCGTCTGCTTGAGCATCCTGCTGAGCGGGCACGACTGATTCCGCGTCATCATGAGTAAAATCCATTTTCTGCTCTGCAGCCTGGGTCAAACGTTGCTGCTCTAAGGCCGCAACTTCTTCTTCGCTACGTAATTCGACACTGCTAAGAATACGAATCACCTCATGCCGCACACTGGTAAGCATATCCTGAAATAGTTCGAATGCTTCACGCTTGTATTCCTGCTTGGGGTTTTTCTGAGCATATCCGCGCAAATGGATACCTTGACGCAAGTGATCCATATTGGCTAGATGCTCTTTCCAGTGCCGATCAAGCACTTCCAGCATGACTTGTTTTTCCAGTTGGCGGAATACTTCATCGCCGATCTTTTCTTCTTTCCCTGTGTATATCTGGATGAGCCCCTCAAGGATTTTATCCCGCAGGCCCGGCTCATTCAGTTGGTCATCTTCATCAAGCCAGTTCTTAATCGGTAACTGCAGGCGGAATTCGCCCTCTAAAGCCGCTTCTAGGCCAGGTATATCCCATTGCTCATCGATACTCTCTGGAGGAATGTATTCATCGATCGTTTCACTCAGTACATCCGAACGAATATCAACAATAGCCTCGGAGATATCCTCGCTATCAAGCATTTCATTACGCTGCTGATACACCACATGACGTTGATCGTTAGCCACATCGTCATATTCCAGCAGTGACTTACGCATATCGAAGTTTCGGCCTTCCACTTTGCGCTGTGCATTTTCAATCGAACGGCTAACCCAGCGATGTTCAATCGCCTCACCTTTTTCCATTCCCAGGCCTTGCATCATCGATTTCACCCGGTCAGAGGCGAATATGCGCATCAAGCTATCTTCTAGGGAAAGATAAAAGCGTGAAATCCCGGGGTCACCTTGGCGACCCGATCGACCACGCAGCTGGTTATCAATACGGCGAGATTCATGCCTCTCTGTACCGATGATCTGCAAGCCACCCGATGCGAGCACCTTGCCATGGGTCTCTTTCCAAGATGTCTTTACAGCCGCAATTTGCGCCTCACTGGGATTATCCAGTTTCGCAACCTCAACCTCCCAGTTTCCACCCAGCTTTATATCTGTCCCACGACCGGCCATATTCGTTGCGATGGTCACCCGGCCGGGCTGGCCAGCCTGCGCAATAATTTCTGCTTCTTTTTCATGGTATTTAGCATTTAATACTCGATGCTCTATTTTCTGTTTTTTCAGCAAGCCTGATACATACTCTGAATTTTCGACCGACGCCGTACCCACCAGCACAGGGCGTCCAGCTTCAACAGCCTCTTTAATGTCTTCAATAATTGCTTCGTATTTTTCTTCTGGGGTGAGATAGATCAAGTCATTAAGATCTTTTCTGACCATAACCTTATGGGTGGGCATCACCACCACATCAAGGCCATAAATCTGACGAAATTCAAATGCCTCGGTATCCGCAGTACCGGTCATACCAGACAGTTTGTCATAAAGCCTAAAATAATTTTGAAACGTAGTGGAAGCAAGGGT
>JAESUE010000371.1 GCA_016763235.1 Pseudomonadales bacterium | reverse complement strand
TTTTTCGTCCAGCGTCCAAATCGCCGACCATGCCTGCCTATTTCGTGGGCGGCAATATCGCCAATAAAACCGGAGAGCAGTTCTTCCCAGTCAATTTCTAGTTCGCGAGCCAGGTTCAATAACTCTTCTGCAAAAGCCAAATCACCCCGGACTTCGATAGAGGAGGTTTCCAAGGTTTGGTCTTTTTTTCTTAGTAATTGAATGAGATCAAAGGTGGTGCTGTGCAGTGATGCATCGGCTTCACCTTCATCATAAATACTAAATAGAGAAATGCCGTCTTCTGAGGGGAGTAGGTGAAGCTGCAGAGCAGGGCTGCGACCGTACAGCGAGAGTGTTTTGCCGTCTAGGGCCTGTAATCCTTGCAGTGTGACGGGGTCGAAGAGCAGCGCTTTGTTGATCAGCGACTCTGCGCTGCTGAGTGCCAGGGTTTTTGCCATTGAAACGGCTGCTTTCATGCCTTGTCTCCTGTCGAATCTGTCTTAAGCTTTGAAACCGCGATGCACGGCGACGACGCCACCGGTCAGGTTGTAATATTTACAGCGACTAAAACCCTGTTCCTCCATCATTTCTTTCAGGGTTTCCTGATCTGGGTGCACACGAATAGACTCTGCTAAATAGCGATAACTTTCTGAGTCATTGGTGATCAGTTTGCCGAGAGCGGGAAGAATGGTGAAAGAGTAGGCATCATAGGCCTTGCTGATGATTTTTTTCCGAGGTTTGGAAAACTCGAGTACCAGTAAGCGACCACCTGGTTTTAATACGCGAAGAATAGACGCCAAGGCAATGTCTTTGTGGGTAACATTACGCAGACCAAAGGCAATGGTGACGCAGTCGAAACTGTTGTCGGCAAAGGGTAGAAACTCTGCATTGGCTTGGGTGTAGGTGATGTTGTCGGCATAACCGTGATCGATGAGTTTGTCGCGCCCCACGCGTAACATGGAGTCGTTTATATCAGCCAGAACCACATGGCCTTTCTCGCCCACGATGCTGGAAAATTTCTGCGCTAAATCACCCGTACCCCCAGCGATATCAAGGATACTTTGGCCTTTGCGGGCGCCGCTGAGTTCGATGGTAAAACGTTTCCAGAGGCGATGAACGCCTCCGGACATAAGATCGTTCATCAGGTCGTATTTAGCTGCGACGGAATGGAAGACTTCTGCAACGCGGCCTTCTTTTTCTTCTTCGTCAATTTCCTGATAACCAAAGTGCGTTTTTTTGTCATTAGACATAAGTTAGAACCACTGTGTTGGTGCCGAAATGTAGGGGCATTATGGCCTATTAAGAACAGCTTGGCAGCAAATTTATCGTAGGTATTATTATGAGTTTTAGTGCTGAGGGCAGGAAAACAGGGGGAGTTGGATGAGACCAGGTTGGCACAGAGGGTGCCGCCCTGACGAGAGCGGCACTACTGGGACGATGTAAGCGCTGGTTAAAGTATGTAGCGGCTTAAGTCTTCGTCTTGAGCCAAAGACTTTAGCTGCTCGTCCACATCAGCGGCATCAATGACCAAGGGCTTGCCGTCTTGCTTGATGGCTATATCGGCAGCATCATAGGAAATGCTTTCCAATAAGCGCTCTACCACCGTATGCAGGCGTCTAGCGCCGATGTTTTCGGTGGTTTCATTGACTTGCCAGGCGAACTCGGCAAGTCGACGAATGCTTTCTTTGGTGAATTCTACTTTTAGGCCTTCTGCTTCCAACAGTGCGGTGTACTGGGTGATTAGAGAGGCATCTGGCTCGGTAAGAATGCGTTCAAAGTCGTCGGCGGTAAGCGGCTCCAGCTCAACCCGTATCGGTAAGCGCCCCTGTAACTCGGGAACCAGGTCGGAAGGTTTCGACATGTGGAACGCACCGGATGCGATAAACAGAATGTGATCCGTTTTGATGGTGCCGTATTTGGTGGTCACCGTGCAGCCTTCAATGAGAGGGAGCAGATCACGTTGCACGCCTTCGCGAGAGATGTCGGTGCCGCCGCCTTCCGAGCGTTTGGCGACTTTATCGATTTCATCAATAAAAACGATGCCGTTTTGTTCAACGGCCTCAACGGCTACGGCTTTGAGTTCTTCCTCATTAATCAGCTTGCTGCCTTCTTCTTCGCGAATACATTTAAACGCTTCTTTTACCGTCATGCGTTTGGCTTTTGTTTTTTCGCTACCCATCTTGGAAAACATACTTTGCAGCTGATTCGTCATCTCCTCCATGCCGGGCGGTGCCATAATTTCGACTCCAACCGAGGCAGCGGAAACTTCAATTTCGATTTCTTTTTCATCTAAATCGCCTTCACGAAACTTTTTCCGAAACAATTGTCGTGTGGCTGACTGGCTTTCGCTTTCTTCTTCGCCGCGTGCTGGACGTAGCAATGCATCGAGGATGCGCTCTTCAGCAGCGTCTTCTGCGCGATGCTTTACGGTGCGCATTTGTTCTTCTCGCGCAATTTTTATAGCGGCATCCGCCAAGTCGCGGATAATAGATTCCACGTCGCGGCCCACGTAACCGACTTCTGTAAATTTAGTGGCCTCTACTTTTAGAAAAGGGGCTTTTGCTAGTTTTGCCAAGCGACGGGCGATTTCGGTTTTACCTACGCCAGTGGGACCAATCATTAAAATATTTTTTGGGGATATTTCGTTACGTAATTCTTCGGCTACCTGCATTCGACGCCAGCGACTACGAAGAGCCAAGGCAACAGCGCGTTTGGCGTTGCTCTGGCCAATAATGTGTTTATCAAGCTCGTGAACGATTTCCCTTGGGGTCATCTCAGACATGTTGTGCTCTCATAGGGTGGTAGATGTTTTGTAACCAGTCAGCGGCTGCTCAAATTTAAACGTAATCTGAATAGCCGTAGAATTCGTTAAATAGTTACGATATTTTAAGCCAGGTTGGTTGGCGGATTTAGTCGCAGTCTAGCTCTTCAATCGTGCGGTTATGGTTGGTGTAAATGCAAATATCAGCAGCGATAGCGAGCCCTTTTTCGACGATTTCTTTTGCGTCAAGGTCGGTATTTTCAAGTAAGGCCGTCGCGGCAGATTGAGCAAACGGGCCGCCAGAACCGATGGCGATGAGCCCATTCTCTGGTTCAATGACATCACCATTACCAGTGATAATGAGCGAGGCATCTTTATTTGCCACAGCCAACAGAGCTTCTAGTCGCCGTAACACACGGTCTGTGCGCCAGTCTTTGGCCATTTCTACGGCGGCGCGCACAAGGTGGCCTTGGTGTAATTCCAGTTTCGCTTCGAAGCGCTCAAACAGTGTGAAGGCATCAGCGGTGCCGCCAGCGAAGCCCGCAATGACTTTGTTGTGGTAAATTCGGCGGACTTTGCGGGCGTTGCCCTTCATGATGGTGTTTCCCATAGAAACCTGGCCATCGCCTCCGATAACGACTTTGCCGTTACGGCGTACAGAAAGAATGGTGGTGCCTCTGAATTGTTCCAATTTAGTGTGCCCTTTTTGTTTTGTTGGAGCGGCATAAAAAAATATCTGTTGCCGCTCAGAGGGGTCGATGCAGTCGCTTAAACTTGGAGCCTGTCGTTGGATGTGAAAGCGGAGCGGGTTAATAACGTGCTTACATTTGGTTACTTAACGGCTATTCCTAAGTTAAACGAGAAATATATGGGGGCAGCAAGCTAAGATTCAAGCGCATACCGTATTAGTAGGGTGCGAGAAAGTTTTATTATTTTCTAACATCTCAGCGCACGCTCAAATTCGCACATAACAGTGTTAAAAAATGATCATTTAACCATGTAAACGCACATTCCCCGTCTTGTTCTGCCCAAATTTGAACTCAATCTGAACAGTTATAGGGTTCGCTGAGTAGTTACTATTATTTTACTGTACGAGAAAAACTGCTGACATTTAGCTTGGCCAGTCGTTTTTTTGCCTTTTGTATATCTTGCTGGGAACTAAAAGGCCCTACCTCAATGCGATGGCCTACTTTGCCGTTTGCAAGGGTAACCGTATTGATTTTGGTGTCGTGAATGCCGTTGATGATAAGGTGTACGCGTTGACTGTTAGCATCGGAGAAGCTGCTATAGGAGCCTGCTTGTAGTATGTATTTTTTGCCTGCAACGGGAGATTTAATGTTGTTCGTGCTGACTATTTTCTTGCTCTTTTGTGTTTTGTTTTTGCTGGCAAGGGTCTCTTTTTTCTTGGGTTCGCGGATTTCAACGCGCTCGCGGGGTTCCCAGCTTTGCATTTCTTTGAGTTTCTCGTAAAAGGTATAGGTGTTTTCTGTTTGTTCGGGTTCTGCAGAAAGGCGTTCTTGGGCTGGGCTGGGTATTGAGGGGTTTGCCTTTGCAGATTGCGGTGTGCTGGGTGTGCCTGTTGCCTCAGGTGTAACGCCTGAAAGAAAATATAGTCCAAGGCAGAAACCAAGCAAAGCCAGTACTGAAAGTAGAGTGCGAGCACTCGGCTTTGGTAAGAATTTTGTCTTCGCTTTGGGGCTGTGCTTTTTTTGCGATTTTCCGCGCTTGCTTGCGAAGTCATGTGCCATGTTTTACGGGGTTTTCCTTGGTTGTTATTTTAGTAACTATTCAGCTCACGCCAGCGCATAACGCGTTAAAAAATGATCATTTATGCGTATAAACTCACATTTTC
>JAESUE010000370.1 GCA_016763235.1 Pseudomonadales bacterium | reverse complement strand
TATACGAATCGCTTTCTTTTTTTTGCTTTGTTGTAGCATCTGTTCGACGCTTCAAGCGGGAAAAAATAGTCAGGGACCTTGAGGGGGCACGGAGGCAACGGTACCTTCAATTAATTTGAGCAATGCCTGCTGAACACCTTCCCCAGAAACATCCCTAGTTATGGAAGGGTTATCGGATTTTCTGGAAATCTTATCGATTTCATCAATGTAAACGATGCCCATTTGCGCTTTTTCTACATCGTAATCGCATTTCTGCAGTAGTTTTTGGATGATGTTTTCTACATCTTCGCCAACATAGCCTGCTTCCGTTAGGGTCGTCGCATCGGCTATAGTAAATGGAACATTAAGAAGACGCGCTAAAGTTTCAGCTAAAAGTGTTTTACCACTTCCGGTCGGGCCAATAAGTAAAATATTACTTTTACCAAGCTCTACGTTTTCTTTCTTTCCCTTCGGGGCGGATTCAACACGAAGGCGCTTATAATGGTTGTACACCGCAACAGCCAAGACCTTTTTGGACTCTGACTGCCCAATGACGTATTCATCAAGGATATCCTTGATTTCATGCGGAGTCGGCAGCTTACTATCTTTGTCTTCGCTTGCTTCGTCCTGTATTTCTTCTCTGATAATGTCGTTACAAAGGTCGACGCACTCGTCGCAAACAAAAACAGAAGGACCAGCGATCAGTTTACGTACTTCGTGCTGACTTTTGCCACAGAATGAACAGTAGAGAAGCTTACCGCCATCTCCACCTTTTCCATCGTGATCATCAGTCATAAAGACACCTCTTTGAATCCCATTTTAAAAACCCAGGTCGCTTTAAACCCAGAAATATACGTTACTAAATTTACTCAGTGAGTTATGCCAAGTTTTATTCAAACCTAAATACAATGTGAAACATCCTATTTATGATGTAATAGCTCAAGCCAAATCAGAGTCACGGCTTTCAAGAACGCTATCAACTAGGCCAAAATCTTTTGCCTCTTCAGCGCTCAAAAAATTATCTCTATCGGTCGCACCCTCAATCACATCTAACGATTGACCTGTGTGCAGAGCCATCATTTTGTTTAGTTTGTCCTTAATATCTAAAATTTCTTTGGCATGAATCTCAATATCAGAGGCTTGACCACGGAATCCACCTAAAGGCTGGTGAATCATCACTCTGGAATTTGGCAAACAGAAACGTTTACCTTTCTCACCTGCCGTTAGCAAAAATGCGCCCATGCTTGCGGCCTGGCCAATACACATCGTACTTACATTAGACTTGATGAACTGCGTGGTATCGTAAATAGCTAAACCTGCTGTAACTGAGCCGCCTGGTGAGTTGATATAAAGATGTATATCTTTATCAGGGTTTTCAGACTCGAGAAACAATAGCTGGGCAACAATAAGGTTAGCCATGTGATCTTCGATTTCGCCGACAATAAATATCACTCGTTCTTTTAATAAGCGAGAGTATATATCGTAAGAGCGTTCTCCTCGGGCGGTTTGCTCTACTACCATGGGTACTAGGGTGTTCATTGGTGCTAAGCTTTTATCAGATTCACCGTACATTAGGCACGTCTTCCCTTTTTTTAAAATCCATTGCATGCACCAAGTTTGTTTCACTTGGCACACAAATTTACATAAACCAACTTGTAACTACTCACATCACTGAATGTGGCGACACCCCCCGAGACTGTTATCGCCGCTTAAGTACACAGGGCCTAAGTGCGATTACTCCGCTACTACTGCTTCTTTGCTTTCTTCTTCCTCAGGAGCTTTAAACAACTCTTCATAGCTAACGGTCTTTTCAGTAACATCCGCTTTATCTAATATGTGGGCAATTACTGTATCTTCAAGCACCATAGACTCAATTTCAGCAAGTTTGTCTGTATTACTATAGTACCAATTTACGACTTGTTCCGGCTCACCGTAGCGACTTGCTAATTCTTCTACTGTTTCGCGCACTTTATCACCATCAGCCTTTAAATCGTTTGCCTTAATTATTTCGGAAACGAGTAGCCCAACTTTTGCAGACTCTTCTGCGCGCTCAGTAAAAAGATCCGCAGGTAGCATGGAAGGGTCGAATTGCTGACCGCCACCAAACTGTTGAAACATTTGCTGTTGCAGACGCTCTACTTCGTTTTTTACCATGGCTTTTGGTAATTCGACAGTGTTTAGTTGAGCCAAATTTTTAAATACCTGATCTTTGATGCTTTTTTTCTCAGCCTGTTCCTTTTCCATTTCCATGTTTTTACGAACTTCGTCGCGAAATACACTAATGCCACCTTTAACCCCTAATTTTTCCACAAAGGCATCATCGAGTTCTGGTAGCTTTTTACCCTGCACCTTGTGCACAGTCACTTTAAATAGAACATCTTTATCCGCAACATCAGCACTATGATAGTCATCTGGAAATTTAAGGCTTAACTCCTTAACGTCATCTGCTTTGGAGCCCTCAAGGCCACTTTCAAAACCGGCAATCATTTGCCCAGAGCCTAAGGTGAGAGGCGTATCCGTTGCACTTCCGCCCTCAAAACTTTCTCCATCGATCTTGCCTTCAAAATCAATAAGAACCTGGTCGCCATTTTCTGCGGCTTTATCAAGGTCTTCCCACTCTGAATGCTGCTGACGAACATTTTCTATCACTTTATCAATATCTTCTTCATTGATTTCCGCGACCAGCTTTTCTACTTTGATACTCCCTAGGGGCTGCACTTCCACCTCAGGGTAAATTTCAAAATCAGCAATAAAGGAAAAGGGCTTACCTGTTTCATCGCTTTCCAATTTAAAGTGGGGCATACCCACGGGGCTTATGTCTTCCTGAGACACTGCATCAATGAACCCTGTGCGCATAACTTCATTAAGGATTTCCATACGAACAGCCTTTCCGTGCCGTTTTTTGATTTCCTTTACCGGCACCTTACCTGGGCGAAAACCATTAATTTTTGCCGTTTTCGCCATCTCTACAAGCCGCTGCGTATAGTCGGCGTCAATAGGTTCAATGGGTAACTGAATTGTTAAGCGACGCTCTAAACCAGTAAGGGTTTCTACTGAAACTTCCATAATGCCCTCTTAAAATTTACAAAAATGTGGGATTAATTTTGGGTTACTATTTGACAAATAAAGTGTGTCGAATCATTAATATGACCTAAACACCTTGTGACACAGCAGAGAACTACTGAATATTTTTTACGTTTGCAAAGTATTTGTTAAGGCAAACGAAAATACTCGATCATTACATATAATGTAACTCGTATTTCCCGCCCGACTTAGCTTCGCACTTTTCAACAATACCTGGTGGCTTTAAATATTAGTGCAAACTACTTAAAGCGCCACGGGACAAGCGCGCCAATATTATCAATTGCTTAGTAGGCTGCGCTGCGCCCTACTTGCGTCCAATCCAGCAGGCGGATTCTGCCATAAGGGCCTTCTCCATGCAAACGAGCACGCAAAAACCGACCCGCTTATGAGCGAGCATGCAGAAATTAAATAGTTTGATCAAAAAGGAGTACTGAGAAATGGGGTGGATGATGGGGCTTGAACCCACGACCGCCGGAATCACAATCCGGAGCTCTACCAACTGAGCTACACCCACCAT